>CAZVSZ010000077.1:0-6394 GCA_964630095.1 uncultured Thermoplasmata archaeon
ACATCTTGGAACGACCCTGATGGAGATTTAACAACTCCCGTTGCAAGAGTTGCTGATGTTGATGGAGATGGACTCAATGAAATAGTGGCAACCCCCGGTGCGAAGGCTGTGGTGCTTGACTGGGACGGTTCTCAACTTGTGCCAACATATCTCGCTACTAACTATGCTGCGGGTGCTTACGGAATTGGAATTGCAGATTTGGACGGTGATGGAATTAAAGATATTGTAATTGGTCTTGATGATCCAACAATCTATGTTTACAAATGGACAGGCAGTGGATACTCCGAAATATTTAACAAAACATGGAGTGGCGAAGATTCAATAATTGAAGGTCTGGATGCAGGAGATGTTGATTGTGATGGAATAAACGAAATTGCAGCAGGAACAAATTATATTCACATATTGCAGTGGAACGGAACAGCATTTATGGAAGAGAATACATTAAATTACACTGATATGGGAGAATTAGCTGTGACATATATTGGAGATGTGACCAATGATGGAAAGAATGAAATAGTAGCTGGAAATGTAATTGCAGATCCCAATAGTGAGTATCATGTAAGGGTGATTAATTACACGGATGATGTCCAGAAAATTGAGATATCCATTGATGACTCAAGTTTCACACATCCCATGCTTGCCAATGGCACAAACTCTTGGTATATCCACTATAATACAACAATTTTGCCAGATGGAAACCACACTATTTATGTGAGAGCCTACAATGGAAATATATACACTGTGAGATGGCTCCAAGTAACCATAAACAATGGAAATGTACCGGAGTTTTCAGCATTGCTACCACTTATAGCAGTGCTTGGAGTATTAATACTCGCAGGGAGAAAGTTCAAGAAGAAATAATTATTTTTATATTTTTTCCATCAATCTTCCAATCTTTTTTGTATCCTTTTCCCTCTCCTTTTCTTAATTCTATGCTCTGTGTTTCCCTCATTATGTAGTCTTTGAATTTTTCTATTGCATTTTCCAGTTCTTCATCTCCCCCATAATACACTCTTATTTTTTCATCATATTTTAAATTCATCTCTTTACGCATTGCCTGTATTCTTCTTACAATCTCCCTTGCAAATCCTTCCATTTTGAGTTCTGGTGTGATATTCGTATTGATATAGATGACTATGGGCAATCCAGAAACTTCAACTGCATTTACCCCCTCACCAGGCTTTTCCACTATTTCAACATCATCCTCTGTTATTTCATAGGTAAGAACTTTTAATTTTCCCTCTCTTAATTTTCTTGCAATTTCTTCTATCTCTTCTTTCTGAATTTCCTCCACAACCCTCTTTAAATCTTTCTTCAATTTTGGACCAAGAGTGCGGTAATTTATCTTCATTTCAATTTTCGTCATCCCGCTTGCACTTTCTTTTACCTCTATGTTTTTAATATTTATCTCTTCTTTCAGCACATTCATAAATTTTTCCACAATTTTTCCATATTTTTTATCACATACAACAACCATATCTGATAACGGTTGCCTCAATTTTATATCTGAAATTTGCCTTGCCCTCCTTCCCGCTTCTGCTATTTTTATTGCAGCATTCATCTCCTCTTCCAGTTTTTCATCTATTAAATTATTATTCGGATGAGGATAATCTTCAAGATGGACACTTTCCTTCTCTCCCCACATTTCTCTGTATACAATTTCAGCAAGGAATGGTGTGAAGGGGGCAATAAGGATGCTCAATGTTTTAAGCGTTGAGAATAATGAGAAGTATGCGGAGAATTTATCTTCATCCATGCTCTCTTTCCAGAATCTCCTTCTTGAACGCCTCAGATACCAGTTGCTCAGTTCATCTATGAATTCCTCTATGCTCTTTGTTGCACGATGGACTTCATAATTATCAAGATTTTTCCTGACATTTATAATCAGGGTATTCAGTCTTGAAATAAGCCACCTGTCAAGTTCATTTTTTATCTCTCCTTCCTCCCCCCTATAATTGTCAAGTTTTGCATTGTTTTTAAAGAATACAATAACATTCCACAGGGTTCCTATTGTTTTTTGCATGTATTCCCTTACAAGAGATTCTGAAAATCTGCGACTCTTCCATACTGGAGAAGAATAAAGATAAAAGCGAACTGCATCCGCCCCTACCCTGTTCATTATATCCATCGGGTCTATTGCATTTCCCTTGCTCTTGCTCATCTTCTCCCCATCTTCATCAAGAATTAAGCCCAGGGTGAGAACATTTTTATATGATGGCTTATTAAATAAAATTGTGGATATTGCCATGAGCGTATAGAACCATCCTCTCGTCTGGTCTAATGCTTCAGTTATGAAATCCACAGGGAAGGAATTTTTGAAATTTTCCTCATTTTCGTATGGATAATGAAATTGTGCAAAGAATGAACTTCCAGAATCAAACCAGACATCTATTAAATAGGGTTCTCTTTTCATCTCTTTCCCGCAAATTGGACATTTTATCTTGAGTTGATCAACATAAGGGCGATGTAATTCAAAATTTTCAGGTATTGAATTTTCCTCTGCATGATTCAGTAAATCTTCCTTTCCATCAGGAATGAATACATGTCCATCAGGGCATTTCCATATTGGCAAAGGAGTTCCCCAGTATCTGTTACGGGATAATGCCCAGTCCTTCACCTCTTTTAGGAAATTTCCAAACCTTCCATGCTTTAAGTATTCTGGCTTCCAGTTAACCTCTTCATTATTTTTTATTAACTCATCTCTCAATTTGCTCATTTTGATGTACCAGGTATCAAGGGCATAATAAAGCAATGGTGTTCCACATCTCCAGCAGAACGGATACATGTGCTCTACAGTTCCAGATTTTAAAAGTTTTCCCTCTTTTTTGAGCCATTTAATAATCTCTTTGTCAGCATTCTTCACAAACATCCCCTTCCATGGAGTCTCTGTAAATTTTCCCTCCTCATCTACTGGTTTTATTAGAGGAACTTTCTCTCTTTTACATAGTTCATAATCATCTTCACCAAATGCGGGTGCAATATGAACGATCCCCGTGCCATCCTCTGTACTCACAAAATCAGCAGTGGTTATATAAAAAGCATCAAAATTAACATTTACAAAAGGAATTAATCTCTCATATTTTTTTCCTTTCAGTTCTCTACCTTTAAGATTCTTTATTATTTTTGCATCTCCAAGAACGGGCTTTATTCTCTCCTTCGCAATATAATACTTTTCTCCCTTATATTCAACGAGAGAATAATCAATATTCTCTCCAACGACAAGAAGGAGATTTGATGGAAGAGTCCAGGGAGTTGTTGTCCATACAAGAAAATATGCATCCTCATTCCTGACCTTGAACTTCACATATATGGATGGATCCTTGGTATTTTTGTAGCCCTGGGCAACTTCATGACTGCTGAGTGGTGTGCCGCATCTTGGACAATATGGAACAACCTTGTAGTCCTTGACAAGCAAGCCCTTTTCGTATATCCTTTTTAGAGCCCACCAGACACTCTCTATATAGTAATCCCTCATCGTCACATAGGCGTTTTCATAATCAATCCAGAATCCTATTCGTGTGGACATTTTGAGCCATTCATCACGGTATTTGAATACACTTTCCTTGCACAATTTATTGAATTTTTCAATTCCAAATTCTTCAATTTCTCTTTTTGAGTTTATCCCTAAACTCTTTTCTACTTCTATCTCAACAGGCAAGCCATGACAATCCCAGCCAGCAATCCACGGATATATCTCGTACCCATCCATAGCCTTATACCTCAAGAATAAATCCTTCATGGCGCGGGTTAATGCATGTCCAATATGGGGCATTCCATTTGCAGTTGGTGGTCCCTCAAGAAATATATATCTCTTCCTCCCCCTATTTTTCTCTTTCAATTTTTCAAATATCTTGTGCTCTTCCCAGTAATTCAGTATTTCCTCTTCCGACTTTGGGAAATCCGAGATTTTTTTTATTTCCATAAATTGGGGGATATCGGATATTATTAAAACCTTTTCTGTGAGAAAAGTTTATGTTTCTTCCCTATTATCATAATTCATCCATCTCTTTTACTCCTGATTGCTTTTGTAAATCAGCAATCACCGCACTTATTTCATAAACCATCCTTTCCGCATCAGGACCAGGCTTGGTTCCAAATATCTGAACGGGTCCTTTTTTCATAACCCCTATTTCAATGCCTGGTACACGAGCTGCCTTTATATGCACATAAATAGATTTGGTTCTCCATACTACTAATATGATTCCCACAATAATAAGAATAAATCCCAAAATAATCATTATCCACTCGCCTCCTCCATAATAACCGGTAGAGAGCATTATTCCCCAAAAACTCAAAAATAATCCTACAATTATAAGAAAAATACCTATTACCATATTAGTAATACTTTTTTTAGAACCTATATATGCAGTAACCCCTTTAACCTCATCAAGATGTACATCATTTAAAAGTGATTCCCTGGATAGTCCAAACAGGCTCTCTGAGTAAGCATATAAAATTGCCCTTTTATTTGTCAAAATTATATGCCCTGTCATTTTGTGAGGCAATTTCATTATAACGGCATTATAATCTTTCACTACCACTTCTTCAGAACCCATCTTAAAGGGCATATATGTTGTTGCATTTTGTCCCATAGTCAAGATAATCACCACAGAGGGTTAATAATAGAAAACATATAAATTTTTTCATCCTATGTCTTGCATAAACAATGTGCTATTTAAGTAAATTCTCCAATAATTTTTTGATATCTATTGCCTCAATTTTTGTTCCACAATAGGGACAATAATATATTTTATGCTTACCATCTATTTCAATATTTGCTCCACAGGAGGGGCATTTATACTTAACAACTAGCCCATGCAACTTGATGTACTCAAAAAGAGATTCAAGATTTATATCTATATTTATAGTTTTTTGATATATATATTTTTCCTTTTCTCTCTTTCTTAATTCATTTGCTTTAGTTATATCTCCTATTTTTTCATACATCTCTGCTGCTTTTTCATAATCTCCACTATCTTCATAAAATCCAGCAAGTCTAATAACTGCATCTTCTTTATACCCCATTTTTATCAAAATATTGTAAGATTTTCTTCTAATTATATCTTTCTTATTTTTAATACCATATTTAAGGAGGTAGTCCCTGCCCACACCACTCATTCTAATAAATAAATCTTCAACTTCTTTGCTTACACTCCAATCGGGATCTCCCAGGAGATTTAATAGGAGATTTATATTTTTATCACTAAGATTGTTAGCTATAATATCTGCCGCCTTTAAACGCTCTCTCCAATCTGGAGATTTAACTAATTTTTCTATAAACTCTTGATTATATAGGTTTTTTCTTTTGAATATCATAAATGATAGATATTAATTCCTCCTTAATAAATTTTGTTTGAATATCTCTTTTCGGTATTTCTTATCCCCCTCAGAAAAGTTTATCTAATCATAGGAGATATACGAAATATGGATAACTGGTGGGATGCAATAAATTCCATTGAAAAGAAGATAGATGGGATGAAATATGAGGATGCCATAAACTATTTGGAATCAGAGATTCACAATACCGATGATACTGAAATTTTAGCCATATATTTATTTGAGAGGGCATATTTGAAACTAAAAAAATCACTTTCAAATGAGGGATTGCTGGATTTGAACAGGGCACTTGAATGGATTTTGGATATGGAGAATTCCGAATTGAAAGGTTATCTTCTCATAAGAATTGGGAATTTATATCTCCGTACGGGAGAAATATACGCTGCAATGGATACCTTTAAGGATGCATCCAAAAATTTCTCTGAAAATTCTAAAGAATATATTGAAATTCTCAATGGTATGGGGGAAGCATACAAGAGAATGGAAGATATTGAAAAAGCCCTCCTGTTTTATAAAGAAGCATACACAAGGAGCAAAGAAATAGGATACACAGATGTTGAGTTTCTTTCTGCTAAGAACATTGCGGAGGTTTACTCTCTTAAAGGGGATAAGAGCAATGCAGAGATATGGTTAGATAGGGCATTTAACGCTGCAGAAAAAGAGGGGGATGAGGGCATCAGGACTTATTTGAAACTCTGCAGAGCCATGCTGGAAGGAGATATTGAAAAAGTTAGAGAACTTGCAGAGATATTGAAAAATAAAGCAGTGCCCTTTCCCTATATGGTTGCCGATGCATTTTATTACTACTCCAATTTTATCTCCAAGGATTTAAAAGGAGATATCCTAAGAGAGGCACTTCTCATATATTCAGACATTGGAGATGGAAATATGAGGGACTATTGCATAAAAAAGTTAAGCAAGTCAACAGGAGAAATGCCCGAGTTTTAAAAAAATTTATATTCCATTAGAATATAACCTCGCTGGGGCCAGTAGCTCAGTTAGGTAGAGCGCGGGACTCTTAATCCCGTGGCCGGGGGTTCGATTCCCTCCTGGCCCG
>CAZVSZ010000078.1:0-6380 GCA_964630095.1 uncultured Thermoplasmata archaeon
CAGACCGATAATAGTAACGAAGGGCACATTTGCAGCGGAGATGACCGAAAAATACAGATGTGGGCTCACGGTGGATTACGATGAAAAATCTATAAGAGAGGCAATCATTACCCTAAGGGATAACCCTCAGTTGAGGAGAGAGCTGGGAATGAACGCCTTCAGGGCTGCCAGGAAAATATTCAACTGGGAAAACGAGAAGAAAAAACTCTTGAAGGTTTACAAAGAGGTGAGTAAATGAATGTAACAATATTTGGCTTAGGAAGAATTGGATTGCCGATAGCCTTAGTAAGCGCAGATAGTGGATACAGAGTTTTTGGATTGGATGTGAATAAGAGATTAGTAAGCGAACTGAAATCTGGAATAGTGCCATTTCAGGAGCCGGGGCTGGATGAACTTCTCAAAAAGCATGTGAGGAAAAATTTTTTTCCAATGCTCCCTGATGAAGGAATAGGAAAAGTAAAAGAATCTGAGTACATACTGATTTGTGTTGGGACACAATTTACAAGATATCCTGAGAAGCCCACACTTGACAGATTGTTTAGAATAGTGGAAGATATTGTAGCTCAGGGAATAAAGGATAAGACAATAATAATGCGTGTCACACTCCCAATCGGAACGCTTGATAAGGTCAAGAGGCGGATGGAAGAGAAGAGTGGATTGAAAGAGGGATATAATTTCTGGCTTGGTTTTGTGCCAGAGCGACTCATGGAAGGAAAAGCGATAGAAGAGGAGAAAAATTTGCCGAAGATTATAGGCACTTATTCAGATGAGAGTTTCAGACACATTTCTTCATTCTTTGAGAAGGTTGGCGGTGAGTTGATAAGGGTATCAAATCCAAAGACTGCTGAGTTCATAAAGCTCATAGATAATTCATGGAGAAATACAAAATTCGCCTTTGCCAACGAACTGGCGTATCTTGCAGAGAGAAACGGAATTGATGTTATGGAAGCAATTCAAAGCGCAAACAGGGGATATAAGAGAAATCAGATCCCCATTCCGGGGCCTGTGAGCGGATATTGTCTTGGGAAAGATCCGTATCTCTTGGAACTTGGATTTGAAAGTGTGGAGAAAGAAAGGGGTTTCAATTCCGTGTGGTACTACGGTAGAAGAGCAAATGATTGGATGCTTGAGAAAGTGGCAAATGAAGTGAGAGGCAAAAAAATTCTCATTGCAGGATTGACATTTAAGGGCGACATCGACGATTTTCGGTACAGCTTTGGGATTTACCTAGCGGAAGAGCTTGTGAAAAGAGGTTATGAGGTATTTGTTCATGACCCATTCATGGGGAAGAATTATTACACCACACTCCCTGATAATTTAGATGTGAAAATATGCAAAGATGTGCTTTCCTGCGCACGGGAAGTCGACACATTGATATTTGCGACGAATCACTCTCAGTATTACGAGCTCAACATACACTTACTGGATTCCTCTCTGGAGAAAGAGCTCCTCATTCTTGACCTCTGGAACATATTCTACAAGAAAGATGTGGGATTAAAGAGAATAGAGTACCTCGGTTTCGGGGTGAGGTAATGGACGATAAAGAGGAATATGTGATTTCGACCCTGAGAGAAGTAAAAAAAGAACTAAATAGAGAAAATGTAGTTTTCTGGCTTGATTCTGGAGGATTGCTAGGGGCAGTTAGAGAAGGAAGACTAATTCCGTGGGACCATGACATAGAAATAGGAGTATGGGAAGAAGAACTTCCAAAAGTTCTCAAGGCAGTGGAAAAATTAAAAGATAAGGGTTTTGTAATAGATTACTTGCTCTGCAAAGGAGGGGAAAACTCCATAATAATAAGTAAGGATTTTACAAGAAAGATTCCTTTAGTGATTGAGATTCATAAAAGAGTGGGAAACAAATCTTACTCTGGAATGCTCGGGGGTGCAGGTGGTGAGGGAAGATTGAGGAGGATTTTTCGCAGGGGGTTAAAACATTTTTATTCTGTTCTATCATCTCCACATACTGTTGGAAGTAAGCCACCATATATACCATATTCTATCCATATCTTAATTTACAAATTTTTATGGGCAATTGGTGATACAAGAGTTGAACTCTTGAGAAAGTTTATGGATAAATATCTTAAATTTATGGGATTTAAATGGGTTTTTAATATTTCACCTGCGTATTACTTCGATAATTTTGATACCGTTGAGTTTTATGGAATGAATTTGAGAGTACCTTCCCCTGTGGAAAAATATTTAGAATACAGATATGGAAAGGATTGGAAGATACCCAAAAAGGACTGGTCATCTTTTAGAGATGATGGAGGATTAAAACACTTGAGAAAAATATAAACCTAAAACCTCATATAAATTGTGTATATTCTCTGGGAGATGAAATTTGAAAATCTCAAAAAATACTGCTCTATAAAAGCATTGGTATTCGATCTGGATGGAACACTTATAGATACTATGCGATATTTTGGAATGGTAGCTTCAGAGGTTATAAATAAGTATTATGGGATAGATAAAGAAGAAGCAAAAAAGATGTATTTTGAAACATCGGGCATCCCTTTTTTTCAACAGTTGGAAGTTTTATTTCCAGGGGATAAGAGAAACAGTGTTGCCTCTGAAGAATATGAAAAGAATAAATTATATTACTTTTTTAAAGAGCCTTTCCCAGAAGATGCTTTAAATGTTTTAAAAACAATTAAAAAAAGTTTTCCTAAGTTTGTATTGGTGGTTTCTTCCAATAATTTTGAAAATCTTGTTAAAAAATATATAATCGAAAACAGAATAATGGTGTTTGATGAAATACTGGGATTCAGAGGGGGTTTTTCAAAGGGAAAAGACCATTTTGAATATATTATGAAAAAATACAACTTTAAAAAAGAAAATTTGGTTTTTATAGGTGATTCATGGTGGGATGCAAAAGTGGCTATTGATAATGGAATTAATTTTATTGCCATCACTAAAACATTTTCTTCACGAGATTGGAAAGAGAAATTTCCAGATGTTCTTATAATAAATTCTTTTGAAGAAATTTTGGATATATTACGAGGTGTTGAAAAATGCAGGCAATAGTACTTGCAGCAGGGCTTGGAGAAAGATTACGAGATTTAACTAAAGAAAAGCCGAAAGCACTTGTTGATGTTTCAGGAAAGCCACTCATAGAATATGTGATGGAATTTCTTAGCAGATCAGAAATTAAAGAGGTATATGTTGTGGTTGGTTACAAAGGTGCACTAATTGAGGAGTATCTAAAAAATAGAAATTATAATTTTTCAATTAAGGTAATGGAGAATAATGATTATAAAAAAGGAAATATAATTTCACTTCTGAGTGCCCTTCCGAAAATAGATGATTCATTTATTCTAATGAATGTTGATCATATTTATTACAATCCTAAAATTTTTGATGCGGCCAACAGTGATATAAGAGGAATTACAGCTATATGTGATTTTGATCGAAAGCTGGCGGATGATGATATGAAAGTTCTAATTAAAAATGGCAAAATAGTGAAAATAAGCAAAAAACTTAAGAATTACACTGGAGGATATGTGGGAATGACAGTGGTCCCAAAAACTCATTTAGATATTTACAAAAACAAAGCCAATATAGTGGCAAATAAATATGGGGGGTATGTTAATGTAGAGAAAATACTACAAGATTTGGCAGACGATGGTGTACCTGTATATTTCAAAGATATAAGCAATCTTGGATGGGTAGAGGTTGATACAATAGAGGACTTAAAAAAAGCGGAGGAGATATTGAACAAAATCAGAAGAGATCGTAATACTCCACGCCTAAATGCGTAATGAGTTCTTCACCCATTAGGTATCTCAGGAAATTTTTCAATTTTGCATGTTGTATGAAAAGGTCGTTCTCAGGGTAAAGCCCCGGAGCTACCATGGGGCTTTTGAAATAGAAAGATAGCCATTCCTGAATACCCTTGAGATGTGCTCTCTGTGCAAGATCCATGAACAGTACTAAATCTAAAACAACAGGTGCTGCTAGAATACTATCCCTGCACAAGAAATTTATTTTGATTTGCATGGGATATCCAAGCCAACCAAAAATATCTATATTATCCCAGCTCTCTTTGTTATCTCCTCTTGGAGGATAATAATTTATTCGTACTTTGTGATATATGTTTCCATACAGTTCCGGATACATTTCAGGTAGGAGAATTGTTTCAAGCACGGATAATTTACTTTTCTCCTTACTCTTGAAGGATTCTGGATCGTCAAGAACCTCTCCATCTCGATTTCCAAGTATATTTGTTGAGAACCAGCCATTTATACCAAGCATTCTTGCTTTTAATCCGGGTGCAATAATAGTTTTAAGCAGAGTTTGTCCCGTCTTAAAATCTTTTCCCGCTATGGGTACATGATTCTTATCTGCCAGTTCATACATCGCAGGGAAATCAACCGTTAATGCTGGTGCCCCGTTTATGAAAGGTATTCCTAATTTCAAAGCAGCATAGGCATAAATCATGCTAGGTGAGATATCTTTGTTGTTTTCTTCTAATCCTCTTTCAAAATTCTCAAGGGATAAATGTACTTCGCTTGGGGGGATATAAATCTCAGTGCTTGCAGCCCAGACAATAACCAGTCTATCCACTCCACTTTCTTTTTTAAATTTCTTTATATCCTCCATAATCTCCTTGGCCAGTTCCATCTTGTTGCCCCATGGTTTCACATAATCACCATTTAATTTCTTAACATAATACTGGTTAAACACACCCTTCATAGGATGGATGCTCTGAAGAAAATTCCTTGCTTTTTCAATATCATCATCTTTAAGGACTCCTGCCTTTTTGGCGCCTTCGTATGGAGTCATATTAAATATGTCCCATCCTCCGAACACCAAATCATTAAGATTTGCTAGAGGTATAAAGTCCTTTATAAGCGGAAATCTCTTCTCTGTTCTTTTTCCAAGTCTGATGGTTTGCATCTGCGTAACCGACCCATAAGGTTTTTTGTATCCCCTTCTCACTAGTTCTACACCTGCCATAAATGTGGTGCTTACGGCACCATTCAGTCCAACTAAAAGCACACCTAACTTACCCTTGGGCTCATCTATCTTTACACTCATATGTCTCATCTCCAAGTGATGATTATTTACAGATATTTAAATCTTTACTACCTAAAAAATCAAATCTATTTCTATTATTGCTTTTACTTCTTTGATAAACTAAATTGGGATATCGGAAAAACCTGATTACAACACTGCCGTGAAATATGTAAAAAATGGATATTTGTGAAACAGCGGGATGTTCAGATGGGGGAAATTCTCTCTAAGGATGATATAGAGAGAATAGAGGATGATTTTGGGAGAAAATAAGTAAGCAATCTTAAAATATATCACCACATTACTCCGTTAATGATCCATCTTCCTCCTTATCCAATTTCCATGAAAAAAAGCGTTAATAGGGTATACAAATCCCCTCTTTATAAGTTGGATAAAGATGGAGTTGTCCTTTACAAGATACCATACACTCAAAAATTTGATTATTATCCTGTAAATATAGCCCAGTATGCTCTTGGGCATTATGAAGAGTTCATGGAGAGAAGGAGAGAGGACTGCAAGGAAGAGTTCTTGAAAAATGTTGACTGGCTTCTTGAAAATCTCACATTCAAAGGGGAGATGGCGGTGTGGCTACACAGATATACTTTGCCGTACGGCTACAATTTTAAAGTTCCATGGGTCCACGGTATGGGGCAGTCTCTTGGAGCGTCAGCCATTTTGCGGGCATATTATCTTACAGGTGAGAAAAAATATTTGGATGTGGTAGAACCCATAATTAAATCCTTTGATGTGAATATTTCCAGCGGGGGAGTGAAATTTGTCGATGAAAATGGAGATGTGTGGTTTGAAGAATATGGTGTTATACCGCCAGTGCATATTCTCAATGGGTTCATGTTCATTCTCATAGGTCTTTACGAGATGAATAAATATGTTGCCTCTGAAAGGGCAGGAGTGTTATTCTCTAAGGGTATATTAACTTTGAAGAAGAATATACACAGATACGATATCGGTTATTGGTCTCTCTACGATCTTCTTCATAAATACCCGGCTATGTGGGGATATCATAATTTGCACATAAAACAGTTGAAAGTTTTGAGCGAATTCACAGGAGAGAAGATTTTCATAAATTATGCAAAAAGATGGGAAGACTATGAAAAATCAAGAATAAAAAGAATTAAAGCTAGATTAAAAAGAGGATTTGTTCATTTGGAGAAATTGGGTGTTGGGGGTGCTATAAATAGATATCGTGAAATTAGAGAATATAACAAAGAAAGATGAATCATGGATCTTCTTGCGGTGTTTATATAATCATCACATATATTTATACAACATGGGTGTTTAAACAATAAGATAAATGTACCATACCAATAACGCGATAACGCATAACAACGATTCTATTCCTAACAT
>CAZVSZ010000079.1:0-6345 GCA_964630095.1 uncultured Thermoplasmata archaeon
GTTTCATAGTGAACCATGGAATAGGCAGCAGTCCGGCGCTCGGGTTCGGGATGGTGGTTTTAAACAGGAAGAAAGTCGTATCAATTGCTGAGGGAGGCAAAAAATGATTAGTGCTATGAGAACATTAGCCTTAGATTATCTTTTTGATAAACTAGGAGACAAATCTAATCCCCCTCCAGACATTGAGCAATGGTATCTTGATTTGCGCAACAACAATCCTGAGTTCATTTTCCCATTTTTAGTGGAACGGGGGGAGAATATTGAGAAAATTTACATTCTCGAAGAGGACACAGAGAGCGATACTGTTCGGCTGATTTCTGAAGACATGACCGAACAAAAAGCAAATTGGCTACCATTTATGAAGCCCTCTGGTTCGCAAGGAGCTCAAGTCGGACCGGTTATAAAGCGTTCTAGAGGTGGGGGCCCTTCTCCTAAGATTCTTAAAACAACGATGAAGTCATTTAATGAAATTGCTAACTCTAACAAATCATGGTCCCAATATTTTTCCGAGATTGTAGAATTGCTCAATAGACCAAAGCTAAGGTTGTTAGATAATTCTCTTATTGATTGGGATGATGAAGGTTACGAAAATCTTCTAGTTGCAGCGGTTGACAAAATTGGTGAACAGAAACAACCTGTATTTTTAACAGTTAGGGATTCTGCTAATAATCTACCGGGGCAGCGCAAAGAATATATCAAATATCTAATGAAAGAAAAACTCGGCGGGACAAGATATGTAACTGGTGAGACACCTGCAAAAGAAAATCAAACCTGCCCCATATGTGGTGTATCAGGCATTATGGTTTTTCCCAATGCTCTTAGCGGAGCAGGTATTAATATAAGCAATGCTCACCGACAGGGGGCATTCCACGATATGGATAAAGAACAGGCTTGGAAAAGATACGCACTTTGTAGTGCCTGTGCAGATCTGTTATACATATATAAATATCATTTTCTGAAAAAAGATGATAAAAAGCGCAACCCTTTTATCACGCCTATTGCTGGAGAGAATGCCATTATAATCCCATCTGTCTCATTAGGTTGCAACTATCAAGATAGACAGAAAATCTGGAGAGAAGTAAAAGATCTCATTAAAGATACATCGTCCACTACAGAAGAAACAGAGGAGAATATTTTGGATATACTCAAAGATAAAAAAGAGATATTGAACCTCACATTCCTCTGGGCGACAGTAGGACAAAATATAGAAGATGTAACAGGCATGATAACTGATGTACCTCCAACTAGACTAATGGAGCTGTCAAAACTCAACGAAGAAGCATTGAACTGGACGCATCCGCTTTTCCCTGCGACATTTCTATGGCAAGAGTTCCGTTTCGATCTCTCGCTAAATGGGTTAAGATATTTATTTCATCGTCCGGGCGGGGAAAAGGCAAAAGATGTGAATGCAAGTATGAAATTGCGTCAGTTAAAAAGAGAAATCGCTGCTTCTGTATATCATGGAACAGAAATCCCGATGGAAAGATTTTGGGAAGAAGTTATGACTACTGCTCGATGGTATTGGTTGGATGCCATTAAAAATGGAAGCGCTTATGGTATACTCAATGAGGGAAAAAAGAAAAATGGAGAGCCGTACGCTGCTAGTTGGATAAGGCACTTGTGCAAATGGATATACTACTTTAAAAAATTAGAGGTGATGGAAATGGAAAACGAAATATACGAACCAAAAATGGAGAAACTAAAGCCGTATTTTGGAGAGGGAAGCGGAATAAACTCTCCAGAGAAAGCATATGCCTTCTTGCTTGGAGTACTTTATGGAAAGGTGCTTCAAGTACAGGGTGCTAAAGGTGTCAATGTAGGGGCAAACGCTCTCACTTGGCTCAAGAGACTAACCTTAAAAGGTAAAGACTTGCCCAGATTGTACATTAAAACCAGAGAAAAACTAATGGCGTATGAGACCGAACGAAACGAGGAGGTAAGAGAATTAATCAAGGAGATAGGAAGATTGGGAGTTCAGTTAGGAGACAAAATCGAATTAGGGGAAACAGCAACCAACTATTATCTGTTGCTGGGCCAATCTCTAACTACCACGATTTTACCCACGAAAGACGAATCTAAAAATAGAATAGGAGGCGAAGAAAATGAACGAAACGGAAAATAAAACGCTATCGAGTAGACACGAGTTCCTGTATTTATACGATATAAAAATGGGAAACCCGAACGGAGATCCAGACGAGAACAGACCGAGAGTTTTGCCGGACGGAACATATTATGTAACGGATGTTCGTCTAAAAAGATATGTACGAGATTTTATGAAAGCATCTGGGAAAGACATTTTGGTAGATAATATTGAAGGCAGGACGACTAATTTGACTGGAAGAGTTGCATATTATCTGTCAAAGAAAGGCATCAAGAAAGCGAGTGCAGATGAAATTGTCAAAATACTATTATCTTGTTTTATCGATGCTCGCATGTTCGGTAGTGCTTTTGCGTTCAAGAGCGACGAAAAGAATGACAAGAAAGGTCATGTAGCGACAAAAGTAGAAGGAGAAAAGATTGAGTGGGAAAGTCCAAAATCCTTAACCGGCGCCGTTCAAATCAATATGGGTGAGGTTTTGCACAAGGCAGAAGAAGTCGATATTCATGGAACATCCATCTTAGGAAGCGATGAGGATAAAACACAAGGGACATTTACAACCTATTTTGGTCTTAGATATGCTCTAATAGGTTTTTCAGGTGTGGCAAACGAGCACTCGGCAGAAATGTCGAGGATGACGGATGAAGATTATGACTATTTCCTTAAGGCTATGTGGCATGGTGTAAGGGTATGTGGAAATACTAGAACCAAAAGGGGGCAGATTCCTCACCTGTTAATCGACATCGAATATAAAGAAGATCAAGAATTCCAGTTTGGCCGGTTGCATGATTATATAAAAATGGTACCCAGTGAAGATAAAGATGAAAAGGCATGGGCATCACCTAGAGACTACAAATTAGACCTCTCGTTACTGATTAAACGGTTGAAAGAGCAGGAGAACAGGATAGAAAAGGTGCGTTATGCCAAATCTCCAGACATTCAGTTTACAGAAGACCTACCAACAGACTGGGAAGAATTAGATATCGAAAAACTGGATGAAAAAGAGGAGTAGCTGATGGAACTGATAAATTTCCGGTTAAGAGGACGCTTCGCCCATTTTTTGAGAGCCGAGGCCTCAGCAAGCGCTTTAAGCTATCCACTCCCACCAAGAACTGTCCTGCTAGGGCTTATGGGTGCAGTCCTTGGGTTGTCAAAAGATACCCCGCAGGTTGTTCTTGAACCTGCAAACATCGCAGTCTCTGGAAAATTCCCAAAAACTTATTGGCATGGGACAAAATTAAGACAAACTTTACCTGCTCCAATGCCCTTAGTTATAAAAAAGACGCATAAGGGGACATCCAGCGAACAAAAGATGCCTCACATAGTCCTCCAAGAATGGTTGCTGAATCCTGAGTATACGATATGGGTATCAATCCCAGAACCATATCATACTGAACTGAAGAAGAGATTAAAAGATAGGCAGTGGTACTTCAGTCCTTTTCTCGGACTTTCTGAAATGATGGCGGACATAGAATATATGGGTGCGAGCGAGGGCTCCTCCCTACCAGACGGATTATATGATGTTCAAACCGTCTTCCAGCAAGATTCAGCGGACATTGATTTGGAGGCGGTAATCGAGAGAAGATTATCTATACATATACTCCAGATGCCGCGAACCGTTACACAATATCGTGTGTTCTCTCATTCATCTTATGTGGCAGAACGCAATGCCCGGCCCATCCCACTAAAAACTAGACGGGCATACAAAACAGACAATGAGGTATTGATGTTTCTATGATAGACTTGAAATCTCACCCGAATATTGAACTTCGAGAACATATAACTCAGGTTTCAGTAGCAGCAGATTACTTATGTAAACAGCACTCGGCTAATGTAATAAGTCCACATATAAAAAATCTTATCCAAAAAGCAATATTATTGCATGATGCCGGCAAAGCAACAAAAAAATTTCAAGAGTATATTAACAACCCAGATGCTTATACCGGAGACCCTATGGAAAAATCCCATACACCAATGTCTACACTTCTTTCCATTCTGCTTTCTATAGAGGAAAACTGGGACGCACTTGAAACCATGATGGTTTCAGCGTCTGTTTTTGGGCATCATGGAGCATTGCCGACAACAGAAAAATTAAGGGAGATTGGTAGAGGAAAGATTGCCAAAACTTTAAAGAAACAAATTCCATCGCTGCAACTTGAGGGAATAAAGCAACATTGTGGTGTTGATGTTTCAACGCTACAACTTGATAATCGTCCATGGGCAGTAGCTAAAGAACATCTCGATGATCATATTTTTCCAATATTCAATAGTTTGTCAATCGAAGAAGGGGCGATTTTCAGGTTAAAAACTCAATTGCTATTTTCCATTCTACTTGAAGCCGATAAAGCCTTTCTAGCTGTAAAAGAACCTCAAAAATACATAGAACTGAAGAGAAAGCAATGGATGGCCGAATGGGTTGATAAAAAGATTGGTAGACCAGAGGAGACTCCGATTAATAAAATACGTCAATCAATAAGAAGTGATATTAAAAAGAAGATTGAGGAAATTGAGGAAAACGGGATTTTCAGTTTAACATCTCCAACAGGCAGTGGTAAAACATTGCTTGCTGCAACATGGCTGTTAAAGCTCAGAGAGAAGAGATGTAAAAAAGGAATTTGCCCTAGAATAATAATAGTTCTTCCATTCTTATCTGTCATTGACCAGACAGTAAAAGAGTATGAATCACTTTTAAGGAAGGGTGGTCAAAAATCTGATGGTTCATGGCTTTTACAAAGTCACTCGTTGTCCGATAGAAAATACAAGGAAGGGCTAGAGGGAGAATCTGAACATTTCTTTGTCGACACATGGAGAACAGAAGTAGTTATAACTACTTATGACCAGTTCTTGATGGTACTGATGGACCCGAAGGCAAGATATCAAATGAGATTCCACAATCTATGTGATTCTCTGATAGTGATGGACGAGGTGCAATCACTCCCACACAGACTCTGGAAACCGCTGGAAAAGATATTAAAAACTCTTGTAAAAATAGGCAACAGTAGCATTTTATTGATGTCTGCTACTTTGCCCTCTATTATCCCTGATGCGAAGCCTCTTGTTGAGAATTATTCAGATTATTTTAAGAGTTTTAATCGGTACAGAATAGAATTCAGACTTGATGAAAAGATGACGATAGATGATTTCTGTGATATTGTTTTTAGTCGCCGTGATGAGTGGCTCAAAAAAGGAAAACGAGTACTTATAACCCTAAATACTCGCAGGAGTGCAAGATATGTACGCGATAAACTCGAGAAGGAATGGCCAAAGGACTATTCTGAGATTCCTTTGCTTTTCATCAGTGCCGATGTAACTCCCAAAGATAGAATGAAGAAAATAGAAATTATAAAGAAAAAGAAGCCCTGCATTGTCGTTTCAACGCAATGTGTCGAAGCAGGGGTTGATATAGATATGGATTATGTAATCCGTGATTTTGCACCTTTTGATAGTATAATTCAGATTGCAGGGCGATGTAATCGCAATGGTAAGAAAGAACAAAATGGTAAGAAAAAACAAGGGACAGTCGAAATAGTTGATATAACCGATGAAAAAGGACGAAGATATTCAGATATGATATATGATGACATTCATTTACAAGTTACTCGGCAGGTGATAGAAAATAAAACTGAAATGGAAGAGAAAGACATCCTGGCTCTTGCAAATAGATATTTTGATATGCTAGAAGGTAGAAAAGATACAGGAAAAAAACATCTCGAGAACTTTGTGAGGTGGCAAGAAGGGACATCTGTGCGAGAACTGCTAAGAGGAAAAGAAAGGGAGAAATACACATTCCTCGTACTTACTCAGGATCCAGAGTTGAAAGAGAAAATGAAAGAAGCTAACGATATAGAAAATCGGTGGGAACGCCGTGAAGCATGGAGAGCAATTGCAGGAAGAATAGCAAACATCTCAGTTAGTGTGTATGCGAAACCTGGATTCAGACCTGAAACTATCGCTGAAGAATATCTAGGGCAATGGATTCTGAGAGAGGGTTTCTATTCCTCAGAACGTGGCTTGGATTTGTATGACAATGTTAGTTATGAATTCATTGACTGAGGCTAGGAAGGTGATGATAAAATGATTAACAAGTATTTCCCAACAGGTCTCGACGTCTTTTACCTATATTCGTGCCCTGTCCTCGCATGGCTCTGGGTTCATGGTCAACTGGTCATTCCTCAGAGAAACGAATATATTGTAAGTGGAAGAGCCCTAGATAAACGCCGCTTCTCCAACAAGCGCTCTCTGGACCT
>CAZVSZ010000080.1:0-6302 GCA_964630095.1 uncultured Thermoplasmata archaeon
AATTTAAATACTCAGATTTGTTGAGAAACAGTTATTTATTATAAAGCATTGTGGGTTATGGTGCTTTAAGATGCAAATGAAAGATGCAAATAACGGGATAATAACGGATGAGATGAAAAAAATTGCAGAATACGAGAAAATAGACATTGAGAAACTTAGAAGAAGAGTTGCCAGTGGGAGAGTTGTAATTTTAAAAAATTCAAATCATGAAGTGATGCCTGTTGGTGTGGGTGAAGGGCTTCGTGTCAAGGTAAATGCAAATATCGGGACATCAATGGACATAATTGATGTAGAAGCAGAAATAAGAAAAGCAAAAATAGCAAAGAAGTACGGAGCGGATACAATAATGGATTTGTCCACAGGCGGGAATTTAAATGATATAAGAAGAAAAATAATGAAAGAGGCAAATATTGTTATCGGGACAGTCCCCATTTATCAGTCAGCATGGAAAATGCTTCAGAACAAAAAAGCAATAGTGGAGATGAGCGAGGACGATATGTTCAACGCAGTTGAAACTCACTTGAAGGATGGCGTTGATTTTCTCACCATTCATGTTGGAGTGACAAAAGAGGCAGTGGAAAAAATGAAAGAGAGAAGAAGAATCGTGGGAACTGTATCACGGGGTGGAACATTTCATGCGGCATGGATTCTTCATAACAACGAAGAGAATCCATTCTATAAGAACTATGATTATCTTCTTGAATTACTATCGGAATACGATGCAACCATAAGCCTTGGAGATGGTTTAAGACCGGGGGGATTGCCCGATGCCACAGATTTTCTTCAAATTCATGAATTATACACAATAGGGAAACTGGTAAAGAGAGCGAGAGAGAAGAATGTTCAGGCGATGGTTGAGGGTCCCGGCCACATTCCAATTGATCAAATTGAAATGAATGTGAAAATTGCAAAAGTTGCAACTGATTATGCACCCTTTTATGTTCTTGGTCCTCTTGTTACGGATATTGCCTCGGGATACGACCATATAAATGCCGCAATTGGTGGAGCAATAGCAGCAAGGGCGGGAGCTGATTTTCTTTGCTATGTGACTCCAGCAGAGCATCTTGCATTACCCAACGAGGAAGAGGTGAAGAGGGGAGTTATCGCAACAAGGATTGCAGCACATGCCGTCAATTTAATAAGATTCAAAGAGGATTATGAATGGGATTATAATATGTCAAAGGCTCGTGGTGAAATGAAATGGGATAAGCAGTTGAATCTCTCAATAGATAAAGAGAACGCAATAAGAGTAAGGAAAGAAAGATATCCACACAGCCCACAGGTATGCACAATGTGCGGAGATTTGTGTGCAATAAAAATATTGAGAGAGTATCTTGATGAAAAATGATTCTTCCATGCAAATTGGAATCTGTGAATAAAATTGTGGAATACGCAAGAAATGAGCCTGTTGTAATACCCACCGACACACTGTATGGATTATCAATGAGCATCCATTCTGATTTTTCAAAAATTTATTCTCTGAAGAGAAGGGATTTGGAAAAAAAGATACCAATAGGTGTGGCGGATGTGAAAATGATGGAAGAGATAGTGATTATGAATTCTATCGCAAGAAAAATTGTGAAAAAATTCATGCCCGGAGCAGTTACAATAATTTTGAAAAATAGGAATTTAAAGGGATGGGGGGAGAAAATCGCTGTGAGAATACCGAATCATGAAATTCCGGTGCAACTTGCAAAGATTATTGGTCCGATAACTCTGACAAGTGCAAATATAAGCGGAGATAAAGAGCCAGTTACAATTGAGGATACAATGAAATTAGATGTGAGATATAGAATAAACTGCGGAAAATTACCCGGGATTCATTCCACGGTGGTTGATTTGACGGAGGGAATTAAATTAATAAGAGATGGTGCTATACCTTTCTCCTCAATACTTGAATACCTGGAGGAATAAAAATGGATTTGAAAAAGTATATTGAAGCTGGAAAAATAGGAAAGGAGGCAAGAGAATACGGAAAGGAATTGATAAAGGAAGGGGTATCATATTATGAAGTTGCCGAAAAGGTTGAAAAATACATAATTGATGCTGGAGCAAAGCCTGCATTTCCTGTAAATTTATCTCCCAACAATAATGCAGCGCATTACTCTCCAGTAAAGGGTGATAAGAAATTTTTCCGTCATGGAGATTTGGTAAAACTGGATTTGGGTGCTCATATTGATGGTTATATTTCCGATACTGCAGTCACGGTGGAGGTTGGAACAAATAAGTGGGGTGAGTTGATAGAGGCATCATCGGAAGCTTTGAAAAACGCAATTAAGAGTATAAGACCCGGGATAATGGTATCTGAAATTGGGGGAATTATAGAGGAAACGATAGGTTATTACGGATTTCATCCAATAAGAAATCTTACGGGACATGGCCTTGATAGGTACGATTTGCATCATGAGATCTCAATACCAAACTACGATGATGGAAGCAGTGTGATTCTCAAACCCGGTATGGCATTTGCAATAGA
This sequence comes from uncultured Thermoplasmata archaeon, assembly GCA_964630095.1. GTDB lineage: Archaea > Thermoplasmatota > Thermoplasmata > Thermoplasmatales > Aciduliprofundaceae > CAZVSZ01. Next base: position 2,477 of record CAZVSZ010000080.1, read on the forward strand.
GCCATTTGCAACAAACGGCAAGGGATATGTGAGAGAGGGTGCAGGTGGAAACATATATATTTTCATAAAGCACAATTCATTGGATGGATTCTACAAGGAAATTTACAATAAATTTTATACACTCCCATTTGCGGCAAGATGGTGCTCCTCTTACCCTGATTATCTCACAAAACTTGGTGATGGTGTTCATAGGGGGATTTTATATCATTTTCCAATTCTTCACGAGAGAAAGAAATTCATGGTTGCCCAGACAGAGCATACTATGGTATTCACAGATACCGGGGTTATCGTAACGACGAGATAAGGGAAATAGATAAATACCTCCAAAGTAATATCCATCTATGAAAAAGGGATTAATAATTGCCGGTATTGTTATAATTGCAATTGCCCTAATTTTAGTTGCTCTTTTCCCGGCGGCATTCTACAAACCTGCAAAGAATGTGAATTCAGATGATTACAAGGACGGTGATAAAATCACCGTTTATGGAACAATCACAAAAATAGTTAATAATACCCATTGGGTTAGGTTAACTAATATTTCTTTAGTGGTGCTTGATGATAATTTAACTGTGTTTATACCAGGAGAACTAAAACATTTTGAGAAAGGGGATTATGTATATATGACCATTGAAAAAACCTCTGCCATTCATATTGGAAACTGGGAAGTTAGTTACTGGAAAGGTTCCAAGGATGATATTCATTATGTGAGCGATGTTCATTTCTACCTCTATGTGATAATGGCAATAGGCATCATAATAGCGGCTGTTGGCGTAATTCTCCGATAATTCCAAATACTTCAACCCATTCCTATTTTTGTGTATGTTGGAGTTGACGATACGGATTCATATCGTGGTATGTGTACCACATATTTAGGATTGATAATTGTAAATTTTCTCAAAGAGCAGGGAGTGGATATTATAGGATATCCCCGCCTTGTAAGATTAAATCCAAATATTCCGTGGAAAACAAGGGGGAATGGAGCGATATGCATAAGGTATGGAAAGGGCAAAGGAAAAAAAATAAAAATTGGAGAATTCGGGAATGAAAAAATATTTGCCTACGAAAATTTGAAAAGAGAGATAGAGGGATTTGAAGAGGAAATCGTGAAAGAAATCAAAGATTATTTTATGATAGAGGATAAAAAAACAAATCCGGGCATAGTGTTTTCCAGAAAAAAATTGCCTGAGAAAATTTACTGGAGAGGAGTTCGTGAAATCGTGAATATTAAAGATGTGGAAAAAATTCTGAAAGAAAATAATGCAAAGTACTACAAATTCAAAAATGGCAGGGGAATAATAGGAGCATCTTCTGCAATTTCATGGAGGGCTAGAAGATACACTTATGAACTGCTCACATACCTACCGAGAGAGAAGTGGGAAAAAGAGAGAAAAATAGATGAGAAAAGTGTTATTTTTATGGATAAAAATACGAGATACACATTTGATAACTACGATTATGAGAATAAGTATGTGGCAATAAAGCCAAATTCCAAAACCCCCGTGCTATATGGGATTCGCGGATTAAGTCCTCATGAATTGATAGAGGCGAAGGATATGATTGAAAGTGACGATTACGAGGGATTTTTAATATACAAGACAAATCAGGCAACAGATGAGCATTTAAGAAGAATGAAAATAGGAGAGATGAAAAAATATAAGAATGGAATTTTGCGTGGCAAAGTAAGTAGAGAGCCGAGAAAAATAGAGGGGGGACATGTGATTTTTAAATTGCGTGATTCCTCAGGAGAGATATACTGTGGTGCTTATGAGCCCACAAAGAATTTTAGAGATGTGATTATGCAAATTTATAAGGGTGATGAGGTGGAGGTCTATGGCGGAATTGGAAAGTATGAGAATACGGTAAATATTGAAAAAATAAGAATACTGAAAACTACGGAGATGTGGAAAAAAGTTGAAAATCCAATATGCCCCAAATGCGGGAGGAGAATGGAGAGCATTGGAAAGGGAAAAGGATACAGATGCAGGAAATGCGGAATAAAACTGCCCGAGAGCGCGGCAAAATATGAAAAAGTAGAGAGAATAAAGGAGGGATGGTATGAGGTGCCCATCATTGCCAGAAGACATCTTTCAATGCCCATCAAGTTAATTCTTTCCTCATGGTTTCAGGAAGGAGAAAAACGAGAAATGAGGAGAAAATTAAAGAAAGGGTAAATATGGAAAACGAGATGAGAAAATTGAAAAATCCGGGGATTAAAGGTCCTATTATCCCGCCTATTCTTCCCATGGAACTTGCCATACCAGTGCCTTTTCCTCTCAATTTTCTGGGAAAAATCTCGGGGGTGTATGCGTACATTGCCCCCCATGCCCCAAGATCAAAAAAAGAAAGGAGTATGGCAGGTAAAAGAGATATGCCTATAATGAAAAAGTAGGCGGTAATTCCACTCATAACCATGAATAGAAAGAGAACAATTCTTCTTCCAATTTTCTCAATCAGGTAAGCGGATGTGAAATATCCGGGAACCTGAAATAGCATGGAGATGAACACTAAAGTATATCCGTACGATTCGTAATTTTGAAGGAAAATCTTTGGAAGCCATGAGAACATGCCGTAGTAACTGAGTGCCATAACTCCCCAGATTATGTATATGGGATAATATTTAATTTTAAGAATTCCGTATATTTTCTCCTCGCTTCTTTTAAATATTCTTGATTCTTCAAGATATTTTCCCATGGGAATCAGGAAAAGCCAGAAAAGTGAGAAAACATAGTAAATTTTCCAGTTACTGCCGAGAGAAGGTAAGAAAAGGGATGCAAGGGATGCTGCAATCCATCCGTATGTCCAGAATGAATCAAGGAGGACAACCATTCTGCCACGAATCATGATAGGAGAATTCTCACTTACGATTGTGCTCAAAACGGGAAGTATTATTCCAAATCCAAATCCCGCAATAAATCTTAGAAGAAGAAACATAAAATATGAGTTTGCAAAGAACATGAGTGATGTGGCAAGTATATGGAGAGGTGTTGCTATAACAATCATCTTCTTTCTCCCATACTTATCTGAGAGATGCCCGAATATGAGGGAACCGAAAAACCAGCCAATTAGAGTGATGGACATTAAAGAGCCAACATAAAATTTTCCAATATCAAGCGACTCTCCTATCTGCTTTGTTGTGAATGCAATCGTTCCCATATTATAGGATACCGATGCCCAGAATAGCCCGGGAATTATGAGATTCCTGTAATTCACAAAGGGTGATGGATTATGGGTATTTAGAAAATGTGGATAAGGAAATTATTTATATTAAAAAAGCAATTCTAAAATTAGATGTTTGCTTTCGTATTCACTGTTCTCCTTCTATCTTTAGGGATAATAATTGGAAACAGATTTGAGAGAATAAATCAGCCACCCGTTGTTGGTAATATTATCGGCGGGATGCTTGCAGGTCCAATTCCCGTTTTAATTTTATCCCCTTTCTTACCTCTTACTCAGGGAATTGTGAATTTTTTATCAATTGAATACGCAAATAATTATATGGACATCCTCATAGATTTCAGCGTTGTAATTCTCATGTTTGGTGCTGGACTTGAAGTGGATTTGAGGGCATTGAAGCATGCTGGCAAAACCGCAATTTCAGTGGCAACATTGGGTGTAATTTTTCCCTTTATATTTGGATTTTATCTTGCCCAATTTTTTGGCCTAAGTTTACTTGCCTCTCTTTATGTGGGGGCAGCATTATCAATAACGGCTGTAGCATTGAGTGTAACAACTCTGATACAGCTTGGATCTTTGAGGAAGGATTATGGAATTGCAATTGTGGGTGCTGCTGTTGTGGATGATATAATAGGTGCATTTATTTTGACTG
>CAZVSZ010000081.1:0-6294 GCA_964630095.1 uncultured Thermoplasmata archaeon
CCATTCTCCTACGGTAAAGCGTCTCATAATTATTATTTCTTGGGCACGGATTATGAGGGACATGATATATGGTCCTGGCTTGTATATGGTGCTCGCACATCTTTGCTTGTGGGAATAACAGCAGCCGTTGCAGAAGTTCTTGCAGGGACATTTATTGGTATTATCTCTGGTTTCTATGGTGGATGGATTGATGTGGTAATTATGAGAACTGTGGATATTATCCTCACGCTTCCTGGTCTTGTTATAATGCTTCTCCTTGCAGCAGTTTTGGGACCAAATATATGGAATATTGTTTTGATAATTGCAGTATTGGGCTGGGCAGGTATAGCGAGGGTTATAAGAGCACAGACATTATCGTTGAAGAATAGACCGTTTATGGATGCTGCCAGAGTTGCTGGTGCATCTAATGCGAGAATGATAAGTTACCATATATTCCCAAATGTTCTTCCATTGACATTTCTATATATGACATTTGGCGTCAGTGGTGCAATATTAGCAGAGGCAGCATTGAGTTTCCTTGGACTTGGAGACCCAAATGCCGTATCTTGGGGAATGATGCTTCAATTCCTCAGAATGTATGGACAGGTCACAAATATCAATGCATGGGCTTGGCTGGTCATGCCAGGTGTATTTATTACCTTAATCAGTCTGGCATTTTACTTGGTAGGGAGAGCATTTGATGAGATAGTCAATCCGAGGTTGAGAAAGAGGTGACATGAATGGCTAAACTACTTGAAGTTAAGGATTTATCCGTCCACTATAAAATCCAGGCAGGATGGGTATATGCTGCAGATAATATAACATTTGATTTGAAAAGAGGAGAGACCCTTGGACTTGTTGGTGAATCAGGATGCGGCAAAACAACAACAGGATATGGAATAACACAGTTGCTTTCGCCAAACGCATATATAAAAAATGAAAGTAAGGTAATATTTGACGGAAAGGATTTAGTAAAAATGAGTACCTATCCAAGTAGGAAATATGAGGGATACAGAAAAATTGATGAATACAATGCTGAGATGAGAAAATACAGATGGAAGAGGATTTCAATGATTTTTCAGGGTGCAATGAATGCATTTAATCCCGTGTATAAGATAGGGGATCAGATAATTGAGGCGATAATGGTACATGAGAATATAACTCCTCAAGAGGCAAGAAAGAGAGTTGAAGAACTCTATGACCTTGTTGGAATACCCAAGGATAGAATAGACAATTATCCCCATGAATACAGTGGTGGAATGAAACAGAGGGCGATGATTGCAATGTCTCTTGCTTTAAATCCCGATTTAATAATTGCGGATGAGCCCACAACTGCACTGGATGTTGTGACTCAAGATAGAATTTTGGGAGAGATGGCAAAACTTCAAGAGAGAGAAAATGTTGCGATGATACTTATTACCCATGATGTGAGTGTTGTAGCAGAGATGGCAACTAAGATGGTGGTAATGTATGCGGGTCATCTTGTGGAAAAAGGCACAGCAAGGGAGATATTTAAAGAAACTGCACATCCATACACAGAAGCATTGCTTAAGGCATTTCCAAGCATAAAAGGAGAGAAAAAGAAGTTGAGGGCAATACCCGGTTCTCCACCAGATTTGGCAAATCCCCCCAAGGGATGCAGATTTGCCCCAAGATGTCCATATGCAAAGGATATTTGCTTAGAAAAAGAGCCTCCTGTTGTGGAAATTTCGCCAGGGCACTTTACGAAATGTCATTTTGCTAAGGAATTATACGGCGAGTTAGGGGGTGAGGTAAATGAGTGAAGATAATGTGGTTATGAAAGTGAGAAAACTTAAAAAGTACTTTGAACTTCATACAGGAATGTTTAAATTTATGGGTGAGCCATTATATGTAAAGGCAGTGGATGGTATTACTTTCAACATCCATCAGGGTGAAGTTTTAGGGTTGGTAGGTGAATCAGGATGTGGTAAGACAACAGCTGGAAGGTTACTTACAAGATTGGAGGATCCAACAGAGGGAAGTATAATATTTGAAGGGGAAGACATTGCAAAATTAGGTGGTAAAAAACTTAAAAATTACAGAAGAAATGTGCAGATGATATTCCAGGACCCATACGAGTCTCTCAACCCAAGATTTACAGTATTAAAAACTATAATGGAGCCACTGATAATTCATGGAATTGGGGAAACCTATGATGATAAGGTTGAGATGGTAATAAAATCGTTAGAAGATGCAGGATTAAAGCCGGCAGAAGAGTACCTATCAAGATTTCCTCACGAGTTAAGCGGTGGACAAAGACAGAGGGTTGCAATAGCAAGAGCACTTGTTTTAAGACCAAAATTTATTGTAGCAGATGAGCCAGTATCCATGTTAGATGTATCTATCCGTGCTGGGGTTATGAACCTAATGCTTGATTTGAGAAATAAATACGGAATACCATATTTATTTATCACCCATGATATTGCAGTTGCACGGTATATGTCAGATAAAATTGCTGTTATGTACCTTGGAAAGATAGTGGAGATGGCAGACACGGATGAAGTTATATTTAATCCTCTGCATCCCTATACAAAGGCATTGATATCTGCAGTTCCAGTGCCTGACCCTGACCACAAGCATGGGCGTATTGAGATAAAAGGTGAGATACCAAGTCCAATAAATCTCCCACCAGGATGTAGATTCTGGCCCAGATGTCCCTATGCTCAAAAGGGATTGTGCGATGTTAAAGAGCCGCCACTCAGAGAGATTACTCCCGGGCACTTTGTAGCATGTCATTTTGCAGAAAAATTCCTTGAAGAATCACCTGAAGAGAAAACATTAGAGGTATAAGGTAGTATGAAATGGACATAATTAAAAAGATTTTTTATATTCTTTTAATATTTTCCCTACTGTTTCTTTTTGCGGGAATTTATTCAGGATATACTCTTGCAAATATTGAAAAGAGCAGGGAAGTTTTAATTTTAGAGAATCCTCAAAATGTAACATTTAGTTATTCTTATAGTGCAACTTCCTATACTCTGAGGATTAAAATCACTGTGAAAAATTCAGGAGTATATGATTATGGAATTGAAAAAATCACATGGGTTTGTTCTCTCCTCAATAATAGTAATGAGAGTGCAAAGTATCAGGCAAACGATTATCAGATTTACTATCCACAAAAAACTTATGTGAAGGCTGGTAGAACCATGGAATTTGAAATAGTGGATAATAAAACCACAGAGCAGTGGGAGAAACATGTAATTAAAAACCTGCTCTGGCAGATTAATAAATATGGAAAATTAAATATAACATGGCACAATGAAATATCCATTGATGGATGGCTTGGCAATTTTGACCATGATAGGTATAAATATAATGTGAAAACATGGTATTTATGGCATCTCCCGGAGGTGTTAATAAAATATGCAGGGAATACAAGAGGAGATTAAAAAAATTGCCAAATTACTGATTTATGTTCTAATCCTCATACCCATTTACGGGTATTTAACTTTCTATTTTGTATATCCTACAGTAGGAGCAATTCCTCTTGGAGAATTTGGGTGGCTTGGATGGCTCTATATTCTTTACTCACTGATAATTGCTGCTATTGCAGGAATATTGATTGAAGAACCACAGGAATCATTTGCTGTTGTATTTACCTCATCTATATTTGGATATATACTTGGATTGGTGTATCTATCTTTTCCTGCTTATTTATATGGATATACAATTTATACCAATGGTTTAGAATATTTTCAGTTCGTCTCAGTTAGCTGGTTTCTTCTCTTCTTTTACATAATTCTTGGATTGATAGGAATTTTTATTGGGAGCTTTATAAGAGATAAAATTACCACTTAGGGTTTTGTCCTTCTTATTGTTCTTGGGTATGGTATTGCATATTTTATGTGAGATAAACCTGCAACCCACCACACAAATCTATCAACTCCAAGACCAAATCCAGCATGAGGTACGCTTCCATATTTTCTTAAGTCAACATACCAGTAGTAATCTTCCGGGTTGAGAGCATTCTCTCTCATTCTTTGTAGCAGGACTTCAAGTTTGTATGTTCTTTCTCCCCCTCCTATAATCTCTCCATATCCTTCAGGTGCAAGAAGGTCGTGACATAAAACAACCTTTTTGTTTTTTGGATCTGGTCTATGATAGAAAGGTTTGATTTCAATTGGATAATGAGTTATAAATACTGGCTTTTCAAAATTTTTTGTTATCATTGTCTCTTCATCCGCACCCAAATCATCGCCGTATTTCATATTCACACCAACTTCATTAGCAAAATCCACAAGTTTCTCATATTTCATTTTTTCAAAAGGTTTATCTATATTTTCCAAAATTTTTATATCTCTACCAAGGAACTCCAACTCTCTTCTTCTCTTCTCTAAAATACTCTGAATCATATAAACTATCATCTCCTCTTCATCTCTCATCATATCATCGTTGTGGTACCATGCAGCCTCGGCTTCAGCATGCCAGTATTCAGTAAGATGTCTTCTCGTTCTTGATTTTTCTGCCCGAAAACTTGGGGCTACTGTGTAAACTTTCTCCAATGAGAATATTAGCGTTTCAAGATAAAACTGTGAACTCTGTGTTAAATATGCAAACCTATTAAAGTATGGAACCTTAAAAAGAGTTGAACCCCCTTCCACTGCGCCTGTAACAAACATCGGACCTTGTACCTCATAGTATTCATTCTCCCTGAAAAAATTGTGCATGGACCCAAATATGGTATCACGAATTTTCAAAATTGCATTCATCTCCCTGCTTCTTACCCAGAGATGCCTGTTGTCCAGAAGAAATTCATCACTTTTATCCTTGGAGATTGGGAAATTGTAAGATTCGCCTATTATCTTAAAATTTTTAACATGAATTTCGTAGTTGGTCGGTGCTCTTTCCTCCCTTTTCACTATGCCTTGCAACTCTATTGAACTCTCAACTCCTATTTTATCTAATTTTTTGAATTTCTCCTCTCCTACAACTTTCTTCTCAATTACGCATTGAATTATGTTTGTTGAATCTCTCAGCACTACAAAGATTAACTTTCCTGTTCTCCTCTTGCGGTATATCCATCCTCGTAATTTAACCTCTTTATCCACCATGGAATCCCTAAGAATATCGTCAATGTGCATATCCTCGCATGGGATTTCTTTATTTATAGATTATTCTCTCCCCAAGAGTTTTCCCATCCCATTTTCTTACAATTTTATTTACTTTATTCCTCACATTTTTACCTTTTAAAGCCTCAACAATAATATTTCCAATTTCTACCATATCCTCCTTTCCATATCCCTTCCATGTTATCTCAGATGTTCCAATTCTTCCCACAGAATCAACAACTATCCCGTTTCTCTCAAGTATCTTACTCATCTCTATGAAATCAAGATTGAATCTTTCCCTTAAGTTATTCCCATCCACAAGAATCTGATGAGATTCGGTGAATTCAGGAGGAAATCTTATCTTCAAGCCAAGTTCATTTAGTGTATTCGCCAGTTCCCTTGAATTCTCAGATACCCTTTTCCCATAATCATTTGCGACAGGCTCAAATTCATAAAGTGATATTGCTAAGGATGCAATTCTATTGGTATGATAATTGTCCTGAACTTTCCAAGTCAAATTATTATCAATTTTATCTGCAATATCTTCATCATTGGTCAATATTATTCCTCCCTGCGGTCCGGGATATGATTTATGCGTGGAGCCGTAAATAACATCGCAATTCTCTATATCCTTCTGAAATCCAGATGGAAGAAGACCGAGAACATGGGAAGCATCGTATACCACAAGAGAATCAATCTCTCTTGCGATATTTAACACATCATCAAGATTATAGGGGAAAAGAATATAACTTGTACCCAGAATTATCATCCTTGGCTTGTAATCTATTATATCATCTACCATTATTTTTCTCATGCCTGCAATTCTCAGTGGTTTATATTTCAAACCCAGAATATCGGGTAAATAATTTTGAGAGTAGCCATCGTATCCACCATCCTCAGGAGATATTGCCATTATTTTATCTCCTCTTTTAAGGAGAGATACAAGAACTCCCATTGCGGCAACATGTCCCGATATGGGCTTTACATTTGCAAACTTGAATCCGAATATCTTCTTTGCCATTTTTTCTGAATATTCAACTATTTCCTCCTGAAATTTTGTGCCCACATAAGCGTTGTGAACAAAACTTCCATGAACAACAGAGTCAAATACCATGGAGTATCTTGATGCCATATCTGAACTGAGAGCCCATCTCACATGGGAGGATAGATAATTTTCGGATGCTTGAAGATTCAATGTTTTTCTGCGATATTCATTATGCTTTTTCACAATTTCCAGAGGATTCAT
>CAZVSZ010000082.1:0-6252 GCA_964630095.1 uncultured Thermoplasmata archaeon
TCAACTCAGAATAATCCAGAGCATATATGCTCCCACAGCAATTAATATTATTCCAGATATTGGAACACTGTATCTTGATACGAATTTCAATTTTTTCCGTATTGCTCTCGCAGAGCCTATTATTGCAGTGCTCACAGAGAAGGATATTATGAAGAGAAGAACAAGAAAGAGAGTTATTATAAATGCTCTATTAAGTGCATTCTCCTCTATTGCCAGCATGAATAATGCAAGTATTATTGGGAAATCACAACCTAAGGCTGCGGCAGAATATCCAAGACCGAATGAAAATGAGGTAGTTTTCTTCCCACCGATTTTCAGCAGGGGGCGGAATAATATTTCAAGGTATCCCTCAAGTCTGTAAACCAGAATCGTTCCCAGTGCTATGAGAAATATTGCGGTGACAAGATAAATTATATCCTCATACTGAGCAAAATTCACTGTTCCCCCCGTTATTATTGCCAGTAAACCTATGATTCCGAAAAATATGACTATTGAGAGGGAGAAGATGAATCCTTCACGGAGAGGCTCCATACTTTTCTTCAAACTGTAGGCACCATAGGCAAAAAGCATGGGAAAGGAGCAGGGTGCAAAAAATATGAGAGGTGCAGCACTTATGGCAAGGGCAACGGTTGATACCCTTGGTGGTGGGTTTCCTGAGGATTTTATATCCTGAGCCTCTTCTATGGCATCCCTGAAACTCTCAAAACTCTTATACCCTCCAAATTTCTCTACAATAATGTTGTTACTCACCACAACGCTTGTTGGAGTCCCTACCACTGAGAATTTCTTACCCAGATTATCTGTATCCAGTGCAAGATACCATGTTATTCCATTTTCCTGCTTAAATTGATTGAGTGTAATCTTATTATCAAAATCAAGCAATACTGAAATTATAACAACATTGGGATAATTATTGTGAACATCCTGTAGAACACTGAATTCCTTGTGGCACCATGGGCAGTATTCTCCAATTAGATTCAGTATTACAATCCTGTCCTTGAATCTCTCAGAACTCAGTTCCTTACCATCGGATGATTTGAGATTATACGATGGACATTTAGTTCCAGAGTATGATGGTTGTGAATAAAGTGAGAGGGCAATTATGCCAAGAGCAATTAGGAGAAATATACCAATGACCACCGCCTTTGAAACATCGTTCATGCGAATCTCAAAAAGAGCAAGGTATAAGAAAATGACGAAAGTGTGATTTTTAATTTTTATTATCACAGATTTTTAAAAATATTACCCATATCCTTGCAAATTTCTTCAATTCTTCTTTTCAATCTCTTCTTTAACTCATCCCTGCAAAGGCAACTGTAAACATACCTATATCCCCTTTTTCTGTTCTCCTGTATTCTGCTCACCAACCCCATTTTCATCAGATATTTTATATTTTTCTCTATGGTACTTCTATCTAAATTCAGTTTTTTTCCAAGATTCTTTATCCCCGATTTTTCGTTTCCTATGAGAAATATCAGAATTCTTGCCTGGGTTCTGTTCACTCCTGCAACATTCATTATAATCTCCTCAATTTTTCTTTTATTATAATCTGAGGTATTCATACACACTCCTCGCAGCAAGAACTCCTCCAGCAGATGCTGTTATAATCTGCTGAAATTTACTAAACGAATTGGTCACATCTCCAGCCGCAAATACACCATCCACGCTGGTTCTCATGAATTCATCAACCACTATATATCCCTCATCATCCGTTTTGCATCCCAGTTCCCTGATTATTTCAGAATTTGGCACCACGCCGATTTCAATGAAAACACCATCTAAGTTTATCTTTCCATCGTTTAATTTTATCCCCTTTACAAACTCATCACCAAATATGTTCATAATTTTCCTGTTGTAGAGAATCTCTATGTTCTTTCTCCTGCTTAGAATATCAACATTATATGGCTCCGCTCTGAAATTATTGCTTCTCAGAATCAAATACACTTTTTGAGAAAAAAAGGAAAGATGATACGCCGAACTACATGCATTATCTCCTCCTCCAACCACTGCAACTCTCTTCCCTCTGAAAATCGGAGCATCACATACCGCACAGTAAGATACCCCCTTTCCAAGGAAATCATTCTCTCCGGGGACATTCAATTTTTTGTGTTTTGCACCTGTTGCTATTATTATGCTCTTTGCTCTCATAATCTCATCCCCAACAGATACTTTAAATATCTCCCCCGGTTTTCTCAGAGATGTTACATCGTCAAATATTATTTTTACTCCGAGAGATTCTGCCTGCTCCTTAAAAATATTTATCAGCTCATCTCCCCTTATTCCCCTGAATCCCGGATAATTCTCAACCAATGGAGCCTCTCCACTGAGACCAAAATCCCTGCATACTATCAGAGTATCAAGCGAGTATCTCCTTGCGTAAATTCCCGCACTCAGACCTGCTGGACCGCATCCTATTATTATCAAATCCCTAATTTTTTCCTCATCCATTTTCTCAAACCTCTCTGTGTTGCTCCACCAATAAATCTATCAATTTCCTTTCCATTCCTCATCATCACTGTTGTGGGAAGTGTCATTATTTTCAATTTTCCCGCAGTTTCTGGACATTCTTCCACATTCACCCTCAGGAGCTTGTAGTGAAACTCATTCTTCAAGTTCTCAAGGGCTCTTGATACAATCCTGCAGGGAGAGCACCATTCTGCCCAGAAATCTATAACTACAAACCCTTCCTTCGCATTCTCTCTGAAATTATCATCGCATACATCCACAAAATAATGTGAATAAGGAATCACATAAAATTTTTCTCCTTGCAGAAGGTTTATTATTTCAGCATTAAATCTTCGTAAGCGGATAATGCTGCCTGAGCACCCTGTGCTGCGGCAATTATGATTTGCCCAGCGTATCCTGTTATATCCCCGGCTGCATATACTCTTGGAACATTTGTTCTCATTTTCAAATCAACTTTTATATATCCACGCTCATCTGTTTCCACACCTATTTTCTTTGCAAGATTGCTGAGGGGTATTAAACCCACATATATGAAAACCCCATTTAAGAAATCCTCAAAAATTTCACCTGTATCCCTGTTCTTATAGATGATTTTTTCAACATTATCTTTCCCTTCTATTTTAATAATCTGGACATTTTTATTGTAGGGTATTCCCCTTTCTTCAATTATGTCCTGATAAGATTTTTCACACATGTATCTTGGCATGAACTCATATATTACAGGATCAGCACCTATGTCCTTGAGATATATCGCTGCGATTGCACCTGAGTTCCCACCACCAACAACTGCAACCTTCTTCCCTTTAAAGAAATATCCATCACAGGTTACACAGTAGGATACTCCCCTGCCATAGAACTCATCTTCTCCGGGAACATTCAGTTTCTTGTGAGTTGTGCCAGTTGCAAATATTATTGCCTTTGTTTTATATGTACATTTCTCGCATTCCATTTTATATCCATCATCCTCTTTTATTAAATCCCTTACCTCATTTCTCTCTGAGATATCTATATATCCCATTGCATGCTCTTTAAATTTTAATGCCAGTTCTTCCCCTTTTATACCTCCAAATCCCAGATAATTTTCAACATAGGGCGCCTCCTCTGCAAGACCTCCTGCATTACCTCTATCTATGATCACTGCTTCCAATCCAGAACGGATTGCATATATTCCTGCACTTAAACCTGCAGGGCCACCACCAATTATGGCAAGGTCAACATTTTTAACTCCCTGAGACGCAGTTGGTATCACAAACTCAAGATTCATTTTATTCCTCCTTTTTATATGCTTCTATAACATAATTTATGAAATGCTCATCAGGATACGCACCAACGAATTGGACTTTTTCATTTATAACTATATGGGGAACGCTCATAACCTTCCATTTATTTGCCCATTCTGGAAACTCTATTGCCTCAATCATCTCTCCAGTTATATTATCATTTAATATCGCAAATTTATGTGCAGTTCTTACAGCTCGTGGACAGTATGGACAAGTTGGAGTTACAAAAACCTGAATTCTTATAGGCTTGTCAATCATATCTAATTTATTTACAACATCCTCCGATATCTGGGTATTTCTTCTTGAAACATCCATTATATCCTCCACTAAGGATGAAAATTCATATCCTGATGGAAGACCAACATACCTTATTCTTCCCATATACTTATCTCCATCAGTTATTACCACCGTTGGTGCATGCTCCACACCATAGTATTTTGCCATATCATCCTTAAGAGTATAATATTCAAAATTTATAAGGGGATGAAGTTCCGATACTTCTTTTGCAATATCTCCAGTCACATTGCAGTACTTGCATTTGTCACCGATGAACACTATTAATTTTATTTTATTCATCAAATTTTTTTGAAACTCCGTCCTTATAAATTCCTTATCTTTTTCACCAATGTATCCCATATTAAATCACCTTTTTCAGGTGTATGATTTCATATATTTAAAGATTTTTTGGACGGTTTGGGGTATTGGATTATATTTGAATCAACCCTTCCCAGCCAATACTCATCAGATAAAGAGTGAAAAGAAATAGAAGAAATCCAATTACACTTATAATAGCTCCAATATACCAGTTTTTATCTGTATTTTTTGTTTTCTCCTCCTCCAGAGCAGATGAAATGGGAAATTTCAACCTTGCTATTGTATCTCCAATATTGTACATTGCAGAGACCCCAACGAGCATCAGAATTATAGAAAATATAAGAAGAAAAATAGGACTGATAATTCCCAGGATAGCCATGACTACTATCACAATTTCAAAATTTCTTATTGCTCTTTTCCTCTTCTCATTCTCTAATTTTTTAATTGTTTCGTCATTGTTCATTACCATCTCTATTATTAAGGAATATTTAACTTTTCTTGCCAGAGCAAATACTTAAATACAAAATTCAAATATGGGTGCAGGGATCAAAATGGAGAAAGGAAATATAATCCGCTGGGAATACGATGCTTGGGTAGTGGAAGGAGATAAAGAGGAGTTAGTGGATACCACCAATGAGAAACTTGCAAAGGAGAACGGAATACATGACCCAAATTTGAGTTATGGACCAATGATTTCAATTGTTGGTGCAGGCAGGTTAATTAAGGGAATAGAAGAGGAACTTTTAAAGGCCGAGGTGGGAAAGGAAGAAGTGGTTGAAATTCCCCCTGAAAAGGGATATGGAGTCAGAGATTCAAAATTAGTGAAGATTCATTCATATAGGGAACTTGTGAGGCAGAAAATAGAGCCGGAAATAGGAAAAGAGGTAATAATAAATAACAAGAAGGGAAAGATTATAACGGTAACTCCAGGAAGAGTGATTATTGATTTCAATCATCCCCTTGCTGGAAAAACTCTAAAATATAAATTTAAGGTAGTGGAAAAAATAGAAAAAGATGAGGAAAAAATAAAGGCGATAATTCAAATGAATTATGGAAAGGATATTGACGATTTTAGAATAAAAATAAATGAGAGTATTGATATTGAACTCCCAGATTCCTGTAAATATGATACAAGATGGGGAGTTGCAAAGTACATTATTGTGAATGATATAAGAGAGTATGTTGCAAATAAAGATATAAAATTCATTGAAACCTATAAAAAGAAGGAAGAGAAGAAAGAAGAGAAAGAGGAAAAGGAGGATTTAGCCAAGAAAGAAGAAGGGAGCAAGGAAGAGGGAAAGGAGAAAAAAGTCCCTGAAGAGATAGAGAAGAAAGATTAATTTTGGATTTAAAAATCTTTTTTTGGGATTTTAGATTGTTTTATTTTTAATTTGAGATGTGCTTTGTCACATAAATAGATAGTAGGAGAGAAAAGGGACAGTCCGAACCAGTATGAATGATAGAGAGTGTGCCTAAAGAGAGTGAAAGATATTGAAAGAACCTTCTTTAGAAAAGAAGGTTTCATCCAAGAAAGGAAATTTGCGAGAGGAGAGATTCTAACCGAACATTCTCTTCATGGATGAAAATATAGATTCCACCAGCCATCTCTTTGTATATCCAGATTCCTTGGACCATTTTTTATCTCTCTATTCAATCACCGCCTTTCTTCGGGCAGGAGAGGAGCGAGAAAGAGTGGTTGAATTCTTGCGGATTTTGAAAAGTGCTCTATGCCCTTCATCGCTCACAATCATGCTGAAGCTAGAAATCCGCCTTTCCACAAAGTTTTGCCGAACTTATGATGATGACAAAATAAAAAATTAAGAAAATTTGCGGAATCTTATCGCTCCAAGCAAGGCGATTAACACAACTATGAAAAACCATATTCCTGTGGAAAATTCTGGTATTGGCTGAG
>CAZVSZ010000083.1:0-6007 GCA_964630095.1 uncultured Thermoplasmata archaeon
AAAAAACTGAAAAAATTTGCAACACTTTCAAAATTCATGGAGGAATATGGAGAAACAGTGAAGGATAAGAACATAATTAAGGAAGTGGAAGAAATAGAGAAAAATTTTGAATTTTAATCCAATACCTTAACTTTTCCATTCACTATTTCAATATTAACAATCGCTTTTATTGGGAAACCTATCTTTTTCTCAATCTCCCCTATATTTCTGTTCTTATTTACCACCACAACAATATCCTCTATCTTGGGGCCTATTTTCCTGATTCCATTAACAATAGCAATTATTGTGCCTCCTGTGCTCAGAACATCATCCACTATTAGTAGCCTATCCTCGGATTTTATTGAATTTATATACAGTTTCCCTTCCGAATAACCTGTTTTTTGAGAAACTTCTATCTCCCCTGGAAGACTGTATGCCCTTTTTCTCACCACTGTGACTGGCTTATTTAACTCCAGACTTAGAGCAACTCCTATGGGCAAACCCATTGCTTCCACGGTGAGAATTTTCGTGAAATTCCCAGATATTACCTTTCTTATTTCCTCAACAGCATCTTTCAAAACATCAGGTTCTATCTGTGGTATTCCATCAGTCAGAGGATGTATAAAATAGGGATAATTTCCCCTCATTATAATTTTGGAATTCTCCAACGATTCTCTCAAAATTTTCATTTTTTCAACTCCCACTTACCGCCTACTTTCTTCACTTTCTCCCTCTTCTGAAGGTCTCTCAAAACCTCACCTATTAATCGCATATTCACCACTATTTCAAACTGTTCCTTCATTGACTCTTTTACTTCCTTAACACTCTTCCTCCTGTAGAGAGTTTTCTGAATTAAATTTCTCATGTCCTCATAAACATTCCATGGAAATATAAACCATGTCCAGTTGTCCTCGGGAACCTCTTCAGAGTAGTAATTTGGAACATATTTAGAATGTGTGATATGAAGAAGCGTTGCTGTTTTTGCCTCACTTGGTGTGTGATTTATCACATGCTCCAATGCAAGTTTCAAACTTTGCCCGGTATCGGTGATATCATCCACAACTAAAACTTTTTTTCCTTCTATATTCACCTGCAAACCCTGTGCCAGTTTTGCCTTACCATCGGGAGTTGCAGTTATTCCCCAGTGCTCAGTCTTAACAGCATAAAGGTCCTTGATATTGAGATAATCGGATATCAATCTTGCTGGAACAAGCCCTCCACGGGCAAGACCAATCACAATCTCAGGCTCATAGCCGCTTTCCATCACTTTCCTTGCAATATCTTTTGACCAGAACTCTATCTCCTTCCAAGAAACCATCTTACAGTGAAATTTTTCAATCATGTTATCACCAAGATTGCATGTTTTCCACACTAATAAAAATTACGATTTTCAATGCTCTATTACATTATCAATCAAAATTTCAATTGCCCTATTCACCACTTTCTCCCTAATCTTATTCCTCTTCCCAGAAAATATTTTCTTCTCTACTTTCAAACTCTTGTAAAGGATGGCAATGTATACCAACCCCACAGGCTTTTCTTTTGTTCCTCCCGATGGACCCGCTATTCCTGTTATTGCCATGGAAACATCGGAGTTGAATAATCTTTTTACCCCTGAAACCATCTCCCCTGCACATTCTCTGCTCACTGCCCCATATCTATCAAGAGTAACTTTTTTTACTCCTAAAATTCTTATCTTTGATTCGTTGCTGTATGCAATAACTCCCCCGAGAAAGTAGTTTGATGCCCCGGCTACACTCACAATCCTGCTTGCAAGAAGTCCTCCTGTGCATGACTCTGATAGGGCGAGGGTTAAATTTTTCTTTATCATCCCATCCCTGAGAGTAGAAATCATTCATTATCACTCTGGGCAAGGGCTCTAAGTCTTGATATCCCATCAATCTCGTTTATTGTCTCAACCACAGCTTCTGGCACAAGATGAGTCCAACCCTCTCCCTTTATTATTCTTCTCCTTATCTCCTTGCCCGAGTATTTTGAGCGGCTATAAAATGGTGGAATAACAACTTTATAGCCACGCTCATAAAATAATCTCTTTGTTAGGGGATTATTTGCAAAAACAACATCAAATGGTGGTGCAATTGACTCAACATGGGCAACCCATATAGAATTGCGATGCAAATCTTCTATGGGAACAAGATAATAATTGTGAATTCCCTCATTCTCCAAACTTCTTGATATCATAAGATGCCTCTCTCCTGCTGTAAAGGGGTCATTAAGGGTATGAGAATACTGAGCACTTCCAATTCCAATTATAATTGCCGTGTATTTTGAAACTATGTATTTCACAACCTCAAGATGTCCCCTGTGAAACGGCTGGAATCTCCCAATAAGTAATGCTCTCATATCAGTGCATGCATTTTTGAAAATAAAACTTTTCCCTCTCAAGTTCCAAAAATTTAAAATAAAATATCTGTAATACATCACAAGAGATGAGAACAAAAAAATGGATTCATGACTGGAAATTTCATTTGATACTTATAACCGCAATAGCAATAGTTATAAGATCAATTCCCGGGTGGATATACTCCGGATGGGGAAATGATTTCGGGATTTATTATACTGTCTCAATTGAATTTCTTCAAAAGAAAAATCCATTCCTTGAATATCCTGCTACCTGGGGCTCCTCTGGATATGGGGCTTTTCCAATGCTCTACCTAATAATTTTATCTGTCCAATATCTTACAGGAATAAGTCCGAATGTATTACTCTTAAAAATCCCCCCAATAATTGGTGGGCTCACGGTAATTCCTCTTTACTTCATATCCTATGAACTCACAAAAAAAAGATCTCTTTCCTTAGTTGCTGCATCTCTACTCGCAATAAATCCTGTGCATGTATATCAAACATCAATGCCCTATTTTCTCACTATTGGACATTTTTTCATGCTCCTTTCCATTTATTTCTTTATAAAATGGCAGAAAAATGAGAAATATTTAATTTATCTAATTATTTCCTCTATTGCCCTTCTTCTCTCCCATCATCTTACAAATTACATGTTCATAATTTCAGTTATTGGTATATCTCTCGTTCTTTCTATTTTTAAAAAGATACCGAAGGAAAAAACAAGGAGAAATTTCATTTTTATATCTTCTTTTAGCGCATTAACATTTGCATACTGGCTCATAAGGGTTCCTGGCATGATTAATTTCATGGAAGCCCCCTTCAAATTCCTGATTCCCTGG
Source organism: uncultured Thermoplasmata archaeon (assembly GCA_964630095.1). Classification (GTDB taxonomy): domain Archaea; phylum Thermoplasmatota; class Thermoplasmata; order Thermoplasmatales; family Aciduliprofundaceae; genus CAZVSZ01. The sequence goes on from CAZVSZ010000083.1 coordinate 3,183, forward strand.
TACATTGAGATTTCATCATTTTTCATCACTCTACTGATAATCTTCTTTTTTTCGGCGAAATTTGAAATTAAAAGAAATCAAAAAATTGAAAATTTCTTTGAGAAAATTAAAGTAAGATATTTCTTCTCCCTTTCCCTTGCTCTCGGCATTGTAACCTTTCTTCTCCTTGCAGTGTTTGGACTGAGAGGTTATTATATACCATTTATATCAATTATTTATTCTATTCCATTCCTCCTTACCATGGGGTTTATGGGAACAGGATTGAGCAGGTTATATAAATATGAAAAAATCCTCTATATCATAGGTGGCTGGCTCGGTGCAATATCTCTTTCATTAATAGTTGGTGTTATTACATGGTCATCCATAGAGCCATGGAGGCATATTGAATATCTTATGGAACCATTATCCATAGTGGGTGCTATTGGAATATCAGAAATTTTAAAGAGCGATGCATTTAAAAAAGTTTCAATTAAAAAGAGAATTAAGGTAACTTTGAAATCACCCATATTGGTAATGACACATCACTATTCTCAGGACTTGAATATGGGTATTCCTTCAATGGTAAGAATAGGAAATGGCGACCCTCTACACGAGCCTTTTGAATATAAGGCAATATTTCAAGTTGGAAAAAATATGGAAATTATATTTATATCAATATTAATATTCATCGTCCTAATGACAGGAATAATGGCTTTTCCATTCATGAATCAGATTGAAGTACCTCCAAAGCAGGAAGTATCGTATGTAGTAATGAGTGGAATAAACTGGATTGCAGAGAATGGAAATATAAATTACACGGTTGCCACTGACCATAAAATAGGGACTATTCTTGCTGCTTATGGATTTAATTCAAGTTTTGAATATGACTATAAAATCTGGAATTCCACCAATTGGAAGGATTGTATATGGGAACTTGAAGGACTCAATGGAACATATCCAAAGATAGGATATGTGATAATAAGCAGGGATATGAAAGAATCTGGAGTGTATGGATATGGAGAATTACAGGATCCAATGGCTCCACCCGTAATCATGAGCAATGAAAGTTATGAAAAATTCAGTCATGAACCCTTTGAAATCCTCTTCAGCAATATGACAACAAATGGTGATGACTGGGTTGAAGTGTATTGGGTTAACTGGACATACATATATGAATATATGAATTTCACAAAATCCACAAAAATTTTAAAATCTCCCTATGATATGCCTTGCAGTAAGACGGACACTTTCCTCGCTGTTGCGCCTCGGTTTCCATCCATAACTCTTGATTTTGTTGATTGATAGCAACATCCTTGGGACATCTCCCTTCCAGCCTCTCTTGCCACCGGTGAATCTGTATTTAACATTTCTCAAATTCATCTCCTCAACAACAATATCTGCAATTTTTTTCACATTTATCCAGTCTTCACTTCCAATATTGAATATCTCCACATCCGCTCTGCGATTCTCATAGCCGAATATTATTGCGTCCACACAGTCCTCCACATAGAGATAAGATTTTGTCTGCATCCCGTCTCCTAAAATCTCCAGTTCGTTAGGATTTTTTCTCAATTTTTTTACAAAATCATAAATCACGCCATGTGTGCTTCTTGGTCCCACTATATTTGCAAATCTGTAAATCACTGCTCTCATGTCAAATGTATGAACATAAGACATAATAAATGATTCTGCTGCCAGTTTTGAAGCACCATAAAGGGATATGGGAATAAGAGGACCATAATTCTCAGGTGTTGGAATTACCCCCGCTTCTCCATAAACTGTTGATGTAGATGTGAAAATTATATCATGAATATCATTTATTCTCATTGCTTCAAGAACATTGTAAGTCGCCTTAACATTCTGTTCAAAATGAACCTTCGTATCTTCTGCTCCAATTTTCACATCAGGATTTGCAGCAATGTGATATACGATATCGCAATCTTTCATCTCCTTCTTCAATCTTTCAAAATTCAGGAGGTCATCACGGATAAATTTAAATTTTTTATTTCCTGTATGCTCTTCTATGAATTCAAACCTTCCTGATGACAAATTATCGTAAACTATTACCTCATTATCTTCTTTCATCAATCTATCCACAATATGGCTACCTATGAATCCTGCTCCGCCAGTTACCATTATTCTCATTTTTTACACCTCTTACCCATTTTACTGCAATGAGAATTACTATTACAAATATAATAATTCCCACCATCCCGAAAAATACCATTGGCATGTTTTCAAAGGAGAATACTGCAAAATAGGTGAATAAGGCAATTAAAAATGTTCCAAACAAAGCACCGAATATTATTGAATAGAGAACCTTATATTTATTCATTCCAAGCAAACGACCTATAACTGTTGCTCCCACTCCACCAGAGCCCTGAAATGGAAATGCAACAAATAGAGCAAGACCAACATACGCTAACTTGCTAAGAATTCTATGCTTTTTCCATTTCTTCTCCCCGATTTCTTCCAATTTTCTTATATAAGCTCCCAGGAATGGTATGAGTTTGATTAAATCCCAGTTCCACATCATCCATAGCCCCACGAAAAAATCAACAAATGAAATGGATACTGCTGTTATTGGAATGCTCCAGATTCCAAAATAACCCTTGAGTAGAATTACTCCTGCTGGAACCATACTCTCTTTCCCCGCCGGTGGGATAAGATAAAAAAAAGTAATCATTATAAATCCAGCATTCAAATTAGAAGGCATCAAAAAATAAATTCCCAAAATAAAGATTATGTAAAGAACCCATGGAAAGAAAAAATAAAATACAATTTTCCATGATTTCATCTCCCTCGCTATTTTTTTCACATTTTTTATCTCTTCTTTTATATTCATC
>CAZVSZ010000084.1:0-5944 GCA_964630095.1 uncultured Thermoplasmata archaeon
TTATCCGAAAAAATTTAAATATGTTGAAAAAATTTAGGTAATGTGAAAGAGATAAGAGAGAAATATATTGAGAGAATCTACGAGATAAAGAAAAAGAAGGGATACATCAGGGCGATTGATCTGGCAAAGGAAATGAATATAAAGCCATCAAGTGTCACGGAGATGCTTCAAAAATTATCTCGGGATGGTTACATTAAATACGAAAAATACAGGCTCTTAGATTTGACTGATAAAGGGTTAAATCTCGCTGAAAAATTAGAAAAGACACATCAGGCAATAAAAAAATTGCTTATGCATATTGGTGTAGATGAGAGTACTGCAGACAGAGATGCGTGCTTAATTGAGCATATTTTGAGCAGGGAGAGTATCAATAAAATTGAGAACTTTGTTAAAAATCTGTGAGATGGGAGCATGATCAGAGAGAATATAAAGAAAATTCAAGAGGAAATCCCGGATAATGTAATACTCCTGGCTGCAACAAAGGGTCGCAGTGTGGAGGAGGTAAAAGAAGCTATCAGTGGGGGAATTTCTGTAATTGGGGAGAATTACATACAGGAGGCAATAAAAAAATTTGAGTGTATAGGGAATATCGTAGAATGGCATTTCATCGGACATTTGCAGAGAAACAAGGTGAAGAAAGCATGTGAGATATTTGATATGATTGAAACTGTAGATAGCGAGAGTATAGCAAGGGAAATTGATAAGAGATGCGGGAAAATTGGAAAAATAATGCCAGTCCTTATTGAAATAAATTCGGGAAGAGAAGAGAACAAGACAGGAGTTATGCCGGAAAATGTAATATCTCTTGCAAAAAAAATCATTGAAATGAAGAATATAAAATTGATGGGAGTAATGACCATGGGACCTGTTGTGAAGAATCCAGAGGATATACGCCCATATTTCAGATTAGCGAGGGAAATATACAATGAGATGAAAGATGAATTTTCAGGAGAAAATATAAGATATGTTTCCATGGGTATGAGTTCAACATACAAAATTGCAATAGAAGAGGGGGCAAATATAGTAAGAATTGGAACTGCAATATTCGGAGAGAGAAAAATTTAATATAATTCCGGGAATTCTCCACTGGTGATTTGAATGCTCACAAAAAATCTCTATAATGAACTTGAACTTCTTTCAAGGCACATAAAGATACTTGAAGTCGTAAAAGAAAAACAGCCGATAGGAATTGTAAGAATATCTCAGATTTTGGGGCTTGGAGAGCATGAAGTTCGTCATTCTTTAAGTGTTCTTGAGGAGGAGGGTTTAATTAAACCAACACCCAATGGTGCAGTGCTCAGGGGCAATATAAAGGATAATGTTATGAGAGTGGCAGAAGTTCTTGATGAAATTGGAGATACTGCAAAAGTCCTTAAAAGAGAGACTTTAAAATTAGTTGTGTAGTATGGCTTCATTTGATATAGTGGGGGATATTGCGGTGATAAAATACAGAGAGGGTATAGATTACATGAAAGTGGCTGAAGAGATAGTGAAGAGACATAAAAACATAAAAAATGTTGCTGTTGATTATGGTGTGGAGGGAAATTACAGAATTAGAAAAATAAAATTAATTCTTGGCAACACGACAGAAACAATTCATAGGGAATTTGGTATAAAAATTAAAGTGGATATTTCCAAGGTTTATTTTTCCCCAAGATTGGCAACGGAAAGGTGGAGGGTTGTGGAGGATGTTAAAGATGGAGAGACAATATTTGATATGTTCACGGGCTGCGGGCCATTTTCAATAATAATTGCAAAATACAGAGAGGTACAGATTTACAGTTGTGACATAAATCCGTATGCTATTGAGTATTTAAAAGAAAATATAAAATTGAATAAAGTGAGAGGAATAACTCCGATTTTGGGAGATTCAAAGAAAATTATTGAAAACATACCAGAGGTGGATAGAATAATAATGAATCTTCCCCATGCGTCATACGAATACCTTCCGCAAGCGGTCAAAAAAATTAAAAAAGGCGGGAAAATAAATTATTATGAGATTCTTGATAAAGAAAATAAGAGAGAGGAGGATTTATATGCTCTGATGGAAAATTTGGGCAGGAAAATAATTATTGAAAACAGCCACATTGTGCATGAATACTCTTCTTCCAAGGCAATTTATTCATTTTTGATGAGATTTATTTAACTCTCAAAGCATCAAGATTCTTCAATGCTACGGTTTCCATTCCATATCTCCGATGTAATCCTATTGCAAGGTCAATACACTTGCTCTCCTCTCCATGACACAATATTACCCTTTCCGGCTTGGGATTCATAGAACCAATAAATTGAACAAGCTGTCTTCTATCCGAATGCCCTGAGAATCCATCTATTGTCTCAATATTCATCTCAATTTTTATTTTAATTGGCTGCCCCTTCTCAGTGAGGGTTATCTCTTCAAGTCCGTTCTGTATCTTTCTTCCCAGTGTATGCTCTGCCTGGTATCCCACAAATACAAGCGTGTTTCTATTATCATCTGCCCAGTGCTTGAAATATTCCAAAACCGGACCACCGTTCATCATACCTGATGTAGATAAAACAATAAGAGGGTCCGAGGAATTTATAACCTCTTCCCTTCTTTCGGTGGACTCCACACGGTGAAATATCGGGGACAAGAATGGATTTTCTTTTTTCTGGAATATCAGTTCTCTCAAATCTTTATTGAGATATTCAGGGTATGCTGCATGGATTGTTGTTGCTTCCCAGATCATACCATCAAGATATATTGGTGTTTCAGGCAACTCTTTATTTCTTATGTAACTCTCAAGAACTAACATTACCTCCTGAGAACGACCTACTGCAAAAACTGGAATTAAAATTTTGCCCCCTTTATTTATTGTCCTTCCAACAATATCTTTTAATCTCTCTGCCGCCTCCCTTCTTGATGGCTGAAAATCATCGCGGCCACCATAAGTGGATTCCATCACAACCGTTTCAACTCTTGGAAATCTGTTATGAGCTGCATTGAATAACCAAGAACGCTCGTATTTTATATCCCCGGTCACAACAATATTATAGAATCCTTCTCCAATATGAAAATGAGAAATAGAAGAGCCAAGAATATGACCAGCATTGTGAAATGTGAGGCGTATATCTGGAGCAATATCAGTTGTTTCTCCGTATTTGAGCGTAATTGAGTGCTTTATCATCTCCTTTATGTGCTTTGACTCATAAGGCACCTTTCTTCCATCAGACTGGGCAACTTTAATATAATCAATAAGAAGTAGAGCAGCCAAATCCCTTGTAGGCGGAGTCATATAAACAGGACCATCATAATTATACTTATAGAGAAGTGGAATTAACCCGCAATGGTCAAGGTGCGCGTGCGTTAACACAACCGCATCTATATGCTTAAATGGATTCTCTTGGTCACTTTCATCCCAGACTTCAGGGACATAGAGATATGGAGCACCACTCCATGGCTCCTCCTCATTCACACTGGATGGGCTTACCCCACAATCCACGAGAACCCTGCTTGTCCTTGTCATTATGAGTGTTGCGCTTCTTCCAACCTCTCTATAGCCACCAAGAGCAATAACACGAATCCACTGCTCCCCGCTGAGAGGCGGGCGATTTAATCTCTTTCCAATCTCTCTCAATATTTCCCTTCTCTCCTCTCTTACCAGTTTCAGATATTCACGCATCTCTTTTACTATCTTTGATTCCAGTGGTGGGGCTCTAACAACTCTTGGAGCCCATTTTACTTCCTTCTTGATTTCATTTAGTAATTCTCCCTCCTTGCCTATCACTTCACCCGTATTTTCCGCTTCTATTATAACCTCGCCTGTATCCTGCTCAAAATATATGTCTTTCAAGCCTGCCTCTTCAGGAATTATATTTCTTATCTTCTCCTCCGCTTCCTTCTCCCCCATGAGCATGGATGGATCCGGTCTGATTGATATCCTTCTTCTCACATTCTGGGCAACCTTCTTTATTATATCGGGATTATCGGCAAAATACTCCATATCTGTTGTATAAGCCACTACTAACGGACCTTCAAGGTCAATTTTCGTAATCTCTGCTTGAGGAGCCAAATCATTTAGCATCTCCTCTGTTCGCTTTAAAACATCTTCCCACGGCATAAAATCACTTCAATTTCATCTTCTTTCTTCTTTCCTCTACTTCCTCATTACTCAATTCTACAAACCCCTTCTCCTTGGTTATGGTCGCTACCGATATCCCATCACCACTTGCTGCATCTCTTCGCATAGCCGCATTTACACCCCGTATCACAAGGTCAATTCCTTCCTCAAGAGTCATATTCTCCTTCCATCTATCTTCAAGAACTCCATAAACAAACAGTGAGCCAGAGCCTACACTTGCATACTTGTCCTCTATTGCCCCTCCCGCTGCATCTATTGCAAAAACATGATAACCCTTATTATCAAATCCACCAACTAAAAGACCAACATAATATGGAAAGAATTTTCTCTCATTGAGAATATTTGATAGAAGTGTCGCTGCCGCTCCAATAGGCATATACACACCTCTCCTTATCCTGTAGAGCGATATCTCTGCACTCATATAACGAACCAAAACCTGCAGATCCCCCACAAGACCAGCAGTTGTCATTCCAATATTGTAATCCAATCTGTATAACTTCTTTGCAACTTTGTGCGCTATAAATGTTTCCATCGTTGCCCTGTGCTCTGTAGCAAGAACAACACCATCCTTCGTTACAACTCCCACTGTTGTGGTTCCCGTCTTTTTATTTTCCATGTTTAACACCCTCAAAATTCTGATGGTATAATTTCCTCTATCTATATAAATCTTTGGCTGATTTTCAACCTCTCGGATATTATCAAAGTGGAAAAATCTTCCCTAAGGAGATAAAATAGTATCCAAAATAGATCCTGCTGCTTGCATTGGCTGTGGTTTATGCACTGTTATATGTGGTAGGGGTGTGTATTCATATGATCTTGTTACAAAAAAGCCCATTGTAGCAAAACCATACAACTGCCTGATAGGATGTCAAACATGCGCCAATTTGTGCCCTGTAGGCGCAATAGAGTTTCTGGAAACAGCAAAACAGTATTATGCACAGACCACGATTCATCAGAAGGAGATAAGGGAAATTGAAAGAGTGGAAAAATAATCGCAAAAAAATTAAATAAGCACCCGCTATGGTAAGAGTTGCCACGGATAACATTCACCGAAGGTCTATCCATAATGATTGTCACCTAAATTGGTGGTGGTGTTCTCGGGCTACCCTACACCGCAGCCATGGTGGGCTTAATACCCGCCCTCATAATCTTAGCCATTGCATCTCTTCTTATATTTTTCACCTCACTTATCATTCTGAACCTGACCGCTGAGATGCACACCGTTCATCTCAGCGCTATAGCCCAAGAATATCTAAGAAAAATCGGTGTTGGCTCATCTATCTAAGTCTTTTCATCGTGGTTTTTGGCGTGCTTCTCGCCTATTGGTGGCATGGAGGATGTATTTGCAGAGTTTTTCGGAATTCCTGCTGTTGCAGGCTATATCATATTCTGGATTTTTGCATCAGTAATTATTTATCTGGGTCTTGAAGCGAGCGGTAAGGCGAAGTGGTTTTTAACCCTCACAATGATATTTTTGTTCATGGAATAACATTCATGATCATACCCCATACAGAAGTGAAGAACTTCAAAGGAGTCTATATAAAGATGTAGAAGGAGAGATAATCATATCTTAAGCGCAATTTCAAATCCCTCGCTCACTGCGGAATATATGTTGCGCACGCTTTTTGCATCTCCAATCACATGCATTGGCACATTTCCAATCCTGAACGGCACGAAGGGACGGGAGCCAAACGCTGCGATAAGGGCATCCGCCTCTATCAGCATCTGATCACCGTCGCGCTCAACTATGAGTTCGCCACGAGCCACATCCACCAGACGCGTGCTCGTCAGAATTTTCACACCCTTATTTTCCAGTTCCCTCAGAAGATGATTCCGGGAAA
>CAZVSZ010000085.1:0-5738 GCA_964630095.1 uncultured Thermoplasmata archaeon
CAAAGCCTTCAAGGTGAATGGAGAGTAATAAAGGTTACAAAGGGAGCAGCCCTGTGGAAGGGAGAACTTACGGTTTATCTCTATCCGAGGGATAACTACATTTATCTCAAAATTGACACTGGAGATATGGGAATGGCATACCTCAAAGGTGGATTTATAGGAATGAGCATGCAGAGCGATGTTAATGCTCTTATTAATTCAATAGTAAACAGTGTTGCCATAATAAGTGGCGGAACAAGGGTGCAATGAAACAGAATGTTTCTCTATTACCCCGGTAAAAAATTTCCATCGCTCTCCGTAACCGGTTCATTTTGTGCTCTTCACTGCAAGCACTGCAATGCCCATTATTTATCTCACATGATCCCGGTTACCACTCCAGAGGCACTTTTGAAATTTGTGAAGAAAAATGAGAAAAAAATAAACGGTTTTTTGCTCAGTGGCGGTTCCACTCCTGAGGGGAAAGTACCTCTAAAAAAATTTGCAGATGCGGTAAGATGGATACGAAAAAATACTGATTTGAGAGTAAATATACATACTGGCATAATTGATGAGGAGGATATTGAATATCTTGAATATATGGAGCCGAGCCATATATCTTATGATGTGATTGGTTCAACAAGGACAATAAAAGAGGTAATAGGAATTGATAGAAAAAAAGAAGATTATTTTAATGGATTGCATCTCCTTGATGAATCCACATTGAATTACTCTCCCCATATTATCGCCGGGCTATATTTTGGGAGAATTTTAGGAGAATATGGAGCGCTGGATGAGATATTAAAATTAAAAAGATTTTCAAATGTTGTCCTTCTAATTCTCATACCCACAAAAGGTACTCCAATGGAGAATGTCAAACCTGATATCCCCCAGATACGAAATTTTTTCAATTATGCACTAAAAAAAATTCCAGTAGAGAAGGTGGTTCTGGGATGCATGAGACCCCGCATTCTCACTGAGTTTGAGGTTCTATGTGTGGATAAAGGATGCAAGGGGATTGTTCTTCCATCTTTGAAAACAATAAAATATATAAGGGAGAAAGGAATAAACTACGAGAAAAAAGAACTTTGCTGTGTTTTCTAATTTTCATCCAGTTTTTTAATTGCTTCTCTTTCCATATATTTATCTCCTATCTCGGAATATAGAAATATGGCATCTCTAAGCAGTTTTTCCCTCAATTTTTCATTACCAACTTCCGAAAAAATATAGAAAGAATCAGCCACATCATGACTGTAATTTTTCCTTCTTAATTTATCTGAGTATTCTTTAATACCACTCTCCTCTCCCTTTATAACTGCAAGAGATAATTTTACAAAATTTATCAACCTTTCATCATTTACCCTTTTTGCAATCTCTAATGCCCTTTCAAGATATTCCTGCGCTGTTTTCTTATCCTTTTTCATAGCATATAATTCGGCAAGACTCTCACAGGTATAACCACTGACTTTAAACTCACCATTTTTAATTGAACTTTCATAAGCATTTTTAAAACAATTCAAGGAGTTTTCAATATCTCCTTTTCTCTTGTGAATTTCCCCTAAATTGTTTAGTGCCCCAAGATAAAAATAGTTATTTTCAGGAAAAATTTTAAGAACTTTATTATACAATTTCATTCCCTTCTCAAAGTCCCCCATAAGGGAAAAAAGACCTGCAAGGTGAAACATTATCTCCCCTTTAAAATATAAGTCTTCAATATCGTTAAGAACGCCAAGTGATTTACTTATGTTTTTTATTGCCTCTCCTTGATTTTCTCTAAAAAATTCAATGGCTGCTTTTTTGTAAAGAAGAAAGGATATGAGTTTTTCATCCGAACTCTCCTTTATCTTTCTCTCTATGAGTTCAAGTGCCTCTCTTAATTCATTCTTTGAAATCCTATCATCAATTTCCTTTTCTATCTCTTCAAAGTGCTTCATTAATTCGGTAATAATCAATCGGGCATATAATTATTTCTACTTCCCAGTTTTTCAAGGGCTTTCTCGCTCATGTGTCCATCTCCAAGTTCCGAAAAAATTAATATTGCTTCTTTCTATATTTAAATTATCTTAACTTGAGAGAACCCATTTTTCTTTTCCACAACATATATTGAATCTGCAATATTCTCCAGTTCCTTCTCATGACTCACAATTATTATCTGGTCTGTTTCCATCTTCCCCAGTATATCCTTCAATTTGTATAACTGATCCTTGCTGAAACCATCTGTGGGCTCATCAAGTATTAAAATATTTGTTTTAAGACTCAATGCCCTTTTTACCATGGTGTTCAGTGCAAGACGATATGCAAGTGCAACTGATGTCCTCTCCCCACCACTCAGGGTGGATATTGGCATATCATATTTTTCATATCTTATAATAGGCTTGAAATCTTCATCTATCGTTGCATCATAATCACTCTCTCCTAATAAATCCTGAAACCACCTCTCAAATAAAATACGGAATTGTTCGTTTATACTCATCAGGGCACTTCTCTCTATGCTCTCAAGGGAGGGTATGAATTTTTCTTCAAGCCATAATCTAAAATCTCCTAATTTCTCTCCCCTCTCAATTTCCTCCTCCATCTCTTTGATTTCCCTTTCTAAAAATTCCCTATTCTTCCTCCATTCTCTCAAATTCTCTTCAATTCCTCTCAGGGTTGATTTTAAATCAGCCAGTTCCTTATATTTCCTTCCGTAATCTTCCTCAACCATTCTATAATTCTCCTCAGAATATTCAAGTTCTTCCCTCATTTTCTCATTTTCCTTTAATTCCCTTTTCATCTCTTCTATTTTTTCCTTCCTTTCTTTGATGCTTTCTTCTATTCTCTCCTTATCCCTCAAAACTCCCATCAGCGTGTTGTAATCCCTCCACAACGGCTCAAGTTCCTCTATATCCCTTTCAACATTTCCATATTTTTCCTCAATTTTTTTCAATATATTAATTTCCTCGTTAATTTTTCTGAGATTCATCTCTAAATTCTTCCCTTCTTTTAATTTTTCCTCAATTCTTCTGATTTCATCATCATCTTTTTTCATCTCCCCCTCAAATTTCGCAATCTTCCTCTCCACTCTCTGAATCTCTTCTATTTCTCTCTGTATTCTCTGCATCTCTTTCTCCAAATCCTTTATTTTTTCATCCACATTATTTAGATTTCCCTCAACTTTCTTTATTCTCTCCTGCGTTTCCCTTATCAGTTTTTCCTTGTGTTCCTTGCTCAGAGGTCTTTTGCATTTTGGACAAATTGCCCCCAATTTTTTGTATTCTTCAAGTTCATTTTTCAATTCCTCCATCTTTGATATGTTTCTACCCCTTATCTCCCGAAGATAGTTTATCTTCTCCTCAATTTCTCTCTTGCTTCTCTCCACATCCTCTTTTTTCATGGTTTTTTTCAATTTTTCGCTCTCTTCCCTTTTTTCCATGACTTCTATCTGGAGTTTTTTCAGTCTCTCTCTCATATCCTTGATATTTTTCAACTCTGCCTCCAATCCTCTCTTCTCCCTCTCCAAAGAATGCAACCTATCCACTTTCTCCTTCAATTTATCCCTCTCTTTCTTTAGCTCTCTGTACCTTTTTACTTTATCCTCCATATTTCTTACTTTATTTTCTATGCCCCTCAATTCTTCAATTCTCTCCTCCTCCTTTTTCAACTCATCGTTATTGCTTTTAAATTCTGCCTTAATCTTATTAATCTTTTCTGTAATTTCAATGTATCTATCCCTTTTCTCCCTTTCATTCCTCAATTTTTTTTCTAAATCCTTAAATTTTTCCTTCTCCTCTTCCACCTTCTTCTTCTTTTCTTCCCACTCTCTCTCCTTCTCTTCAATCCTTTCAACTTCCTCCTCATACTTCTCTTTCATCTTTTTCAAATCTTCCCCTCTCATCCTTATTGCTTTTATCTCACTTTTCAAATTGGAAGATATGCTCCCCACATTATCCCTCGCAATTTTGTAATCATCAAGTTTGAATATTCTTCTAATAACTTCCATTCTCTCCTCATCACCTCCCTCAAGTATGTTCTTCATTGTCTCCTGCGGTGTGTATATTGCATAGGTGATTATCGGCAGAGATTTCCTTTTCTTCGTGGAAACACGCACACCCATCAATCCAAGGATATAGGATTTTATCTCGGAGGGACTCACAATCTTTTTTCCGTTTGGAGTAATAATGTATGATTCATCGCTCCTTGGTTTACCACGAACTTTCTTTATGGAGCGATATGCTGTGTATTTCTCTCCACCATGCTCAAATGTTATCTCTGCAAAACCTTCATTCTCTCCCTTTCTGAGTATTTTATCGTAAAATCCCCCCTCCATAGTTCCAAATAGTGCAAATTCAAGTGCCATGAGGATGCTCGTTTTTCCACTTCCAATATCTCCTTCAAATAACAGGGTACCATCCCTTAATTCAATATTCTCATCCCTGTAACTTCTTATGTTGTGGAGTTTAATTCTCTTTATTATCATTCTTATCACCCCTCAAAATCAAAAATGGTCATCTTCTTTTTCTCTCTTTTTACTTCACTAACCTCCTCACTTTTTCCTTTTTCTTTTATTATCTCCTCAATTAGAGGATACGTATTTTTCCAGAGCATTTCTTCAAAATCTCCCTTCCTCATATCCTCAGGTTTTGGCTCTTTCACTACATTAAAAAATTTTTTTGTAAAATCAAATCCATAGATGGATATTCCTTTAAAAATTTTATTTTCAATATCCTCCCTACTGCTACCTGCAATGCTTATCCTCTCCCTCTCCATCGTGCTCAGATTGTATGTGTTAAGTAGAAAATCAATTGCAGTCTTTTTGAATTCTTCTCTTATGCGGTGAAAATCTATATCTCCTATCCTCCCCGACTTTAACTTTCCATGAATTTTCAAAATCACAACCTTTCCTCCGTAATCATCCTTAGCCATCTCCAGAATTTTTCTCTCAAGAGATTTTGCATCCAGTCCGCTGGCATCAATCTTCTTCTTGAAAAAATCACAGACCTTTATCGGAATGAATTTTGGCTTGAAATCCTCAACTATGTAAAATCCCCTATCCTTCAAAATATCCAAATCATTATAACTTGAGCCAAAAAGGGCACCCGGATAAATTAAAGGTGAGGAATTGAATTTGTATTCTATTCTCTCGTGAAGATGCCCCCCGGCATAATAGTTGAAATTTTTAGGTAATGAAGATAGAGGAACTGCATTCTTATCGCTTATATAAGAGGGTTTCAACTCATCTATTGTTGTATGAAATGCAAATATTTTTGGCTCGGGGATATTCTCAAGGGATTTAGCATCAATCTTCTTAAAATATTCAACCTCCTTTGATGAGGATAGTCCCGATATGCCCACAATATTTACCCCGCTTTCATCCCTCACTCCTTTGAGAAAGATCTTTCCATCCTTAAAATCGTAATTCACCGCCTTCTTGAACAGTCCCGTGGAGGACAAAACATCTAAAAGAGAGGTAGTTCCAGCGGAGAAATCATGGGAGCCGTAGATAACATAAATCCTTATCCCCCTATTCCTTGCATTTCTCAATATTTCAACTGCCCTTTTTACTATTTCCAAATCAGGGATTGGATTGTGGAATAAATCACCAGCAATCAATATAAAATCCACATTCTCTTCAAGGCATTTTTCTATTGCTTCTTCAAATGCTTTTAAATTTAAATCCCGCAGTGCTGGATTCTTTCCAAATGCCCCCAAATGAGAATCTGCAAGGTGAGCAAATTTCATAATTTGGAGAATACCTGAGATTATTTAAATATGTCTTCCAATCG
>CAZVSZ010000086.1:0-5659 GCA_964630095.1 uncultured Thermoplasmata archaeon
CATTTTCTACATCTGCAATTGCTCCTGCACCATGCTCAAAATGAAATCCATCAATTACATTGTATTTAGCGCCAAATAAAAAGCCACCGCCAACATTGGAATACATCACAGTTGCATTTTTTACCTTGCAATGCTGCGCCCCAAGTAATCCAATGCCAGCATACTCGTGCTCAATATAAACATTGCTCACCATAGCATTTTTTGTGGAGGAGGATAACAAAATTCCGAAACTCAGCAGTTTTCCATTTCCAATCCCGTATACTTTTATTCCTTTAACAGTCGCATTTTCTGTGTTACCAAGCATAATGGAAACACCCCTTGGTGTGAATACATTTCTTATTGAATAATGCTCTGGATTCTCTATATAGAATGTACAGTTCTCAATACTCACATTCTCAAGTGTGTTTCCTCCATTTATAACTATCCCGTATCCACTGTGCACAAATGTTGAATTTACTGCCGTAAAATTATCCCCCTCAGTGTAAATCAGGGAATGCTCTGCTCTTTCTCCCCCTCCCTTTATCTCCGAATTTTCAATATATATCCTCTCGGTGGTTGAATCAGCATAAATGTAGAATCTTGCACTCTTATTTTCAATTTTTGATGAATTTTTAACTATAAGCGATGCATGGTTACTCAGCATAATCCCATATTGCCCATCGTAGGTTGCATTTATCAATAGAGTTGAATTATCCATAATTAAGGATGCATTATCAATGCTGACATTACCATCTACTACCTTACTTGTATCATTCAGGTATGTTGTCTTGTTTATTATCCAGTCATTGCTTCCCCTTGCTTCCTTATGGGTGATATGTGGAAAATGCATTCCTGTAATCATATCCCTCAGAGTTATTGGCTCTGGATTCACATCTAAATTCTCGTATTTTTTCTCCATTTTCACTATATTTGATTTTTTGTTATTTACATTCACTGTTATATAAGCAACTGCAGAATAATTATCTCCAAATGCTCTAACCTCAATAACATGCTCTCCATTTGTGACGGTGGAACTATCCCAATTGTATGTATAAGGCGAAGAAGTTGTGTTATAAACTTCAACTCCATCAATGTAAAATTTCATTATATTTGGATTGTAGAGATAAGAGGGAGTTATTGTAACTGAGCCACTTACAGTTGAGCCGTTTGCTGGGCTTGATATATTTAACAAATCTGGCATTGATAGAACATCGGGCATGGAGTATTCATAATAGGTATTCCAGAATGCGCTTGTTCCTTCAGGATATGCATTGGCAACCATCAATTTCAAGTCTGCTGGGTCAAAAACGGCCTGATGCAATGTCATCTGCATTGGATATCTTCTATAAGCATCCCTGAATATCTCCATCGCCTTTTGAAAATCTATATTTCCATAATTTTTTTCAATTCTTCGTCCCAGATCAAGATAGTTCGCCATGTGGATGAAATCCCCATCAGTTGGAAGCATGAAATATATATCCCTATCTGTAAGGGCAGTTTGATACGCTACTAAATGATTGCCTCTCCTAACAGCATCATTTATTGGATACTGCTCCTCAGGATAACCGTTTGATTCCTCTGGATCGTCCCAGGTGCCGTTATAGTACCTGTGCCATGTCATTTCAAGCATCTTTGCTTTATTTATATTCCCATCTGCGACTATAAAACCGTATCCATAAGTTCTATTTATTCCCATTAGTTTTACTGCTTCATCAAGACTTGATGAATGCTCAAGAACATATCTAAGACGGAAAATCATGAACAAGCCATACTGTGTGGAATCATTTGTGCTCTGTCCCATCTCCCCAACGCTTATTTTTTTCTCATTCATTCCATCCACTGCACCAACGAATCCAGCCCATGCAGGGACTGCACTAGCATAA
Source organism: uncultured Thermoplasmata archaeon (assembly GCA_964630095.1). Classification (GTDB taxonomy): domain Archaea; phylum Thermoplasmatota; class Thermoplasmata; order Thermoplasmatales; family Aciduliprofundaceae; genus CAZVSZ01. The sequence continues at coordinate 1,863 of CAZVSZ010000086.1, forward strand.
CCATCATCTGGCTCTCTGAATATCACAACAGAATTATTCTGAATGGTAACTCCAGTATCCGGATCCGAAATTGTAACTCCATAATCCAGACTCCTTGTGTGATAAACTTTTCCATTCACAGTTGCATTTCCCCATACACCAAATCCACTGCAGTGATGCAATGTGGGTATTGTATGAACCGCATGAAGATCATCTATGCTTATCCCGGAGGAATCTGATAAACCTTGCATCTCATCCTTGTAGTCCTGGGGGAGATAAGGAGCGCCACGATTATAAACCTGAAGCAATTCACTCTCTGATTGCCCAACAGCATTTAAATATGCTCGTAGATCCTCCTTTGTTTCCTCACTCAGCATGGCTCCATGCTGATATCCCATCTCATAATGGGTTCCACGAACAAGCATTATTTGATGTCCATTGTATTTTCTTACCCATGCATTGTTACTATGCCCCACCAGAGAAAATATATTTCCTTTTTCATTCTTCTCTCTTGGCATTGCTGAGATAAAACCAGATAGTATCACTAATCCTACAAGTAGAATTACCATCTTTTTCATTTAGACACCTCCCACATTAAGGGAATATAGATTTCTAATATAAAAAATTTCTTGAATGAAAGGAAGAGAAAAGAGAAAAATTAGAGAGATTCAAATCTATCCTTCAATCTGGTAAGAACCTTTGGAAGTGTAGTGTATTCCATCTCTTCAAGTGGTAGTCTATGAGGCTCAAATGGGCCATGGTGTCTCATATAATCCGCAATAATCTGTGCAGTTCTTCTTGTCTCGTCAAATGCAGGGTCATCAAATAGGTCCACAGGACCAACCAATTTCCCATTTGCAAGTTGGAATCCAAGAGCCACAACCCTTGGAGGACCATCAAATCTTGTGCAATGAGCCTGTTTCACACTCACGGGCATAATTGGTCCATTATGGGAGCCACGCATCCATCCAGAAACAAGATGCGGAAATGCCCATGGTTCAAGAACTTCACCAAGGGCAGGTGCTCCACTCTGAGCACGGACTATTGCCACAGGGTCATCCTTCCCAACATATTCTCCCGCTATTTGATATAATTTCTCTGTGCTTATAACTGCAACTGGCTCATCCTCCTTTAATTTAGGATTGGTATTTTTTGGATATACCCTCTTTATCACATACCTACTTTTTGCACCGATTAATGCCAATAAATCATACATCTCTTCTGGAGTCTTCATTAGAACTTTTTTATGCTCTTTGATATCCCAGACCTCAAATATAAATCCATCATGCATATTCGGGTCTATCACAAGACCTGCAGTATTGAACGGGTCTGCGAACATTCTGTAAATCGGTAAGTTGAAAGCGCCCGGCTCTGTCTTGTCCATGTGAAATGTTATTACGGGCTCTCCCTTTCTCTCCGTTATCTCCATCTCCGCAATTCCCGGTCCGAGACCACGAACATTACCGCTGAACGCATCCTTCAATAAATCCTGACCTGCACCGTAGAGTTTCAGTTCCTTTGCAATCTTTGTTGCCTCTACAAATGTATCCCATGCTAATTTGTGTATCTCCTCACTGTCCACTCCTTTTCTATGAGTCATAATTAACTGTAAATCATCTCCAACTCCCGTCACATGGTAATCTATTAATTTTCCGTCTTTCTTTGCCTTTTCCATGCATTCTTCTGCCTTCTTTATGAGGTCTGGATGTACACGGGAATGTCCAGGCCAGCCACCAACATCCGCTTTTATCAAACTTATTGTTATTTTTTCCCCCATTTCTATCACCGTGGGGGATATCATCACAATAAATATAAATATTGTGATAGAGTGAGGAAAGCCGAAGAAAGGATAAGATTTATTGAGAAAAATGTTAAAAGATTATGTTTTACGGTTTAAATCATCCATTAAGTTTATTAATGAATAAATATATACTAACTAATGAAGAAAATAAATAAAAAAGATAATGAAAAACAAATAGTGGTGGTCCAGCGTTATATATCCCTCCCAACCAAACCCTCACAGGTATGATTATAAATACTTCCAAGGGCATCATTTATGATGTCACTAATAAGACATTGCTTGCCTATGGCGGTGCTCCACTGTCAGGATATGCATGGAGTTTGGCCGGTGAGCCTACCTTCCCTGCAGGAACAACTGTAAATGCTCTAACAGGAATATTTAACTCAAATGGGGGAATGATTATTGCCGGTACCCACAAATTCAAGATGACTGTTTCGGACGGCTCTATAACATCTACAGGAACTTTCACTTTTGTGGTTAAAACTTATAATGGATGCGGTCCCATCGCAGTTTTTCAGCAGCCTGCAGTACTGTCTATCAAACTCCCAGATGCCACTGTTGGACAGGGATACGGTAGCAGTTTATGGGCATTGGGGGATAAAAATGGTAAAGTGGCTTCAATTGTTGGTGGTACATCTCCCACCTATACAATTTCAGTTCATTAGAGACAACTTTTTATCCTATATTTTCTATACCCAAGCATGGATGTGGCAATAGTAACTGGTTCATCACGAGGAATTGGAAGGGCTACAGCAATCAGATTATCTCAAGATTTCTACACCATAGTTAATTATATGAGAAATGAGAAGAAGGCAATGGAAACGGTTGCAATGATAGAGAATCTTGGAAGAAAGGCAATGATGGTTAAGGGAGATGTGAGCAATTATGAAGATGCGAAAAATATTGTTAAAAAAGCATCAGAATTTGGAGACATAAGAATTCTTGTGAATAATGCTGGAGTCTATGATATCAAACCTTTTTCCAGTTCCATGCCAAGTGAATGGGAAAGAATATTTCAGGTAAATGTATTTGGCATTATGAATATGATACATGCATCTCTTGATTATATGGATAAGGGGGTTATAGTGAATATTGCCTCCATGATTGGAATTTATCCCATTCCGTATGCAGCGGCATACTGCGCATCCAAATCGGCAGTTATTACATTAACAAAATCTCTTGCCCATGAACTCGCTCCCCATATAAAGGTTGTATGTGTCTCGCCAAAATCCACAGATACGGATATGTTCAGAAAATATCATCCAAATACTCCTGCAGATTCTCCAGATAAAGTTGCAAGATATATTATGGAGGCAATTAAAAGAGGAGAAAGTGGAGATTGCATTACAGTTGATTGAATCATTCAAATAAGGAAATTTCCTCCCCTTCTATATACTCTTTATAATATGGACATTTTTTATTTTTTCCATCACAGGTAAAAATATGAAGTTTCTTGCAGTATCCATCACGCCAGTATGCGCATATTCCCTCAGGAATCATGTATTTTCCATAATCCTCGCATTTCTCTTTTATGCATTTGAATCCCTTATAACGACCGTGGCAGATTCCATTCTCATCCATAAATATGCATTTCATGAGCGGACGCGGCGGGATTTGAACCCGCGACTACTGACTTAGAAGGCCAGTGCCCTATCCATGCTAGGCCACGCGTCCAAGATGACATATAGAGCATTTATTTAATTTTTTTTGATAGGAAAATACAGTTGTGTTATCTAAAAAAGATTTCGTCGTGATTTTATATCGGGTTGTGGTATGGAGAAATAGCACAAATTAAACCAGAAAGACTTGGGGCGCATAGCAAAGATGCATGGAGTGAGACAGAGAAAAGTGCATCTCTCCAAATATGTGGACCTTCCCGATGATGAACTGGAACTCGCTGTTTTCTTTGTAATGTTTACATGGTTTTATCGGAAATCCTCCACTGCGGCCTATCTACGATTCATGGGTGACAGTGGCAAGGGCAAATCAAGGATGCTCACAGTGACTGGAGATCTCT
>CAZVSZ010000087.1:0-5658 GCA_964630095.1 uncultured Thermoplasmata archaeon
TCCAAGATTTCAAAGAGAAAAAGTAAAATATCTGAAAACAATGTGTAATAATGGATGAGGAGAAAAAGAAGATAGTTACATCATTCGTAATAGGCTCTCTGAGCCTCGGTGCATTTTATTTTTTTAGAGATGATATAATCCCCCTTATAAGGGATATAAATATGGATAGGAGCGAGAAAAAGGTAGAGAGTAAAAAAAGTGGTATGGGCGAGGATTTTTACAATTTCTATGTGAATATGAGTGAAAGCGATAAGTTGAGATGGAGAAAATCTGTTGTGAAGGGAATAAATAACACTGTGGATAAAATGTTTGTTTATCTTGATTCAAAAACCCTTGCACAGACATATTCTTCCCTTAATTCTCTTAGGTATCTTGTGGATATATATTCCATGAATGCAGTCACCTTTGAGCAACTGTACGATGAGTATAAGAAAACTCTTGAGGAAATTTTCAACATTCAATAATTTTTTATAGGAGCGAGGAGATTCATCGGTGATGATAATCGTTAGATATGGGGAAATAGGACTCAAAGGGAATAATAGGAGAGAATTTGAGAAAATCTTAGCAAAAAATATAGAGAGAAAGTTGAAGAAATATGGTTACAGGGCAAGAACAGAAATCAAGTGGGGAAGAATTTTAGTGGATGCGGATGATGAGACAGCAGATATAATAGCAAAATGCCCGGGTATTGTATCAATTTCTCCTGCTAAAAAGATGGATTACGAAGATATTTTCTCATACCTGAAAAAAGAATTAAAAAAATATAATATACATGAGTTTCGTGTCACTGCAAGGAGGGTGGATAAAAATTTTCCAAAAAAATCCATGGAGATAAACAGTGAGGTGGGAGAATTTATTGTGAAAAATTTAGGGTGGAAGGTGAATCTTGAATCTCCACAAATAGATGTTGGAATTGAAATCATTGACTCTTATGCCTATGTTTTCTTTGATAAAATTTCGGGAGTTGGTGGATTGCCCATAGGAGTATCGGGAAAGGTAATTTCACTAATCTCATCTGGAATTGACTCTCCGGTTTCAACATTTTTGATGATGAAGAGGGGAGCAAGGGTGATATTGCTTCATTTCAGTCAAAACGGCTCCGAGAAAAAGGTGAGAAAATATGTAGATGTTTTGAACGAATATTCTCCAAAGGATATTGAATTGATAGTAGAAGATCACGGAACAATTTTGAGAAATTATGTTGAAAGATTAAAAAAGATTAAAAGGAAAGAATGGACATGCATATTTTGCAAATATCTGATGCTGAAAAGAGCAGAAGAAATAGGTAAGAAATTTGATGCTCTTGGGATAGTCACAGGGGATTCTTTGGGACAGGTTGCATCACAAACTCTTGAAAACATGTATATCGTATCTTCGGGTGTAAAAATACCCGTGTATAGACCATTAATAGGAATAGATAAAATTGAAATTGAAAAAATTGCAAGGGAAATAGGAACATACGAGATTTTTATATCATCTCCCGAAATAAAATGTCCTTTCAAGCCAAGGCGTGTAATAGCAAGGGGGGATTATAGCAAATTTTTAGAAATAAAAAGAGAAATTGGTTTATATTGATTTTCTTCTTCTCCATGCCTCCATTATCGCTGTGGATAATTCATGGGGGGATATCCCTTCATATTCCAGATTCTTCATTTTTTCTCTTATAATTCCATCAACTTCATCCACTTTTTTATCTATTAACGATTTTTCAATATCTTCAATTTCATCCTCTGGGTATAGAAAAAAATCTCCTGTTATTTTAATCTCCCTTATTTTTCTTCCTTCAAATCTCGCTTTAATCCTTATCAATTTCCCCGCCTTGTAAATTATATTACCTTCTGAAATTCCATTCATGGGTTGCATATTTCTCATCCCTCAATTTCTTTGTATAATCAATCACATCCCTTTCCACTTTCTCCTCATATAAATTCGCATTTAGTGCCTCCTTGAATCCATCAGATAGTATTTTCTGTAACTCTCCAAAACTCCTGTTTATTCCAAAATCGTTCAATGAAGATACTCTATGCTTTACATTTTCTATCGTCTTATCCCTTAATTTCTCCTCCGGAACTTTCAGTATGGTGAACATTTCATCAACATTCACATCCATCAGAAGTGTCCCATGCTGCAACAAGCCCCCATATTTTCTCGTTTGTGCATTACCTGATATCTTTTTTCCATCCACTATCACATCATTTATTCCATGATGCTCTGCATTCAACCCCAGTGAACGAAGTGCCTTCACAATCCCCATATCTATAACCTTGTATGAATCAAGAATTCTCCCCTTTATTTCGGGCATCACTATTGAGTATGTAACTTCATATCTGTGATAAACTGCTCCCCCACCAGTTATTCTTCTAACAAGGTCAACACCCATACTCCTCGCCTTATTCACATCTACTTCCTCTTCCATGCTCTGAAAATAACCAATACTCACAGCAGGCGGTTCCCAGCCATAGAGTCTCAGTGTTGCTCCAATTTCATTCAGATGCACAAGCAATGATTCATCAAGTGCCATGTTCCAGTATGCATCATGTTTTTCATCGTATATTACCCTCAAATCCATGAACAGGGATAATCTTTCATTTCTTAAATTTTTTCTCTTTTATCCATCTCTTATATTCTTCCACATCCATTTCTATAATCAATGAGCCAACATAACCACAATCTTCGCATACATATTTCTCCCCTGTTATCATACCAGCCACATAGTGAATATGTGGACTTCCGCAAACAGGACATACTTTTATTTTCTTCTCTCCTCTTTTCATTTTCTTCCCCTCGCTATAATCTCCTGAACTAATCTCGCTGCAAGAACAGATGTGTTTCCATTATCGTATTCTGGGTTCACTTCCACCACATCCCCACCTATCAATCTATTTCCAAGAAAATCAATGATCCTCTTAACATCAACTGGGGATAATCCAAAATATTCCGGAGTTCCTGTTCCGGGAGCATAAGAAGGGTCCAGTCCATCAATATCTATTGAAAGATAAATTTTATCCGTATCTAATTTTTCCATAGCCTCTTTTATTGCTCTTTCCCATCCAATATCCATGAACTGGTAGGATGATAGCCATTCATATCCTATTTTTCTGGCATATTCCATTTCCTCCCTTGAGGCAGAGCGTACTCCAATGGATATTATTTTTCCATTTAATAATTCATAACTTCTCCTTGCCACACATGCATGACCGTATCTATTTCCAAGATATTCATCACGAAAATCAGCATGAGCATCAATGAATATTATGCCAGCATCCTCAATTTCCTTTAGATATTTAGCCACTCCAGTGGTTATTGAATGCTCCCCTCCAAGCATTACTGGAAATTTTCCATCATCCATAACCTTTGAAATTGTGAAATAAACAGCATCTATAACTTCCTCAACATTTCCAAATTCATCTAAATTACCGATATTTCCCATATCATGAATTTTTATATCTCTCAAATCAACATCCTGCTCAAAAAGATAACTTTCAAGATTGTACGATGCTTTTCTTATCTCATCAGGGGCAAATTTTGAGCCATGCCTGTATGAGGATGTCCCATCATAGGGCACTCCAAAGATAACGAAATCCGATGATTCGTAATCATCATCCGCATCCGCAAAATGAAGTAGCATTTTTCACATTACTCTCATTATTGCCCTTTTTCCCATTGCATCCCAGTACTGCACATTTTTCCCTGGCTGTAAATCGTTCTTCAGAGCTTCGGGGATTGGAAGTTCAAAGGTCTCATAGGTTTCAGAATCCATCAACTGTGCCTCACCTCCCATAATTGCCAGAACTTGCGCTTCTCTTTTCTCAATTATTGGCACTTTTACCTTATGTCTCACAGGATATACAACACTTCTTTTTTGCCCATCAAAAACACCAATAGCAACGATTCTTGCCTTCGCTTCACCATGCTTCCCGGGCTTGCTTGTTGTCATCTCCACAATCTTGCACGGCTCATCATCCACAACCATGTATCCCCCGACTTTTAATTCTCTCACTTCAACATCTTTCCAACTCATAGAGGGTAATCACTTTCTCTTTATATACTTTTATTCCCCCTCTATTAATTTCTTCACAATTCCCAAAATTTTTCCCTCCATCTTTTTTACCATGTTGATAGTATTCTCATGTGTTGTTTTACCACCAACATAATTCACCACCAAGCAGAGCGGCTGATAACATATATCCAGCTCCCTTGCAAGTCTTGCCTCTGGAGCAACCGTCATGCCAACAATATCCCCTCCAAGAATTTGAAGCATTTTCTTCTCGCCTTTTGTTTCAAACTGAGGTCCCTTCATACTCACATAAGTACCTCCAATTTTCAAATTTTCAAACCTGCCTATTTTATCTCGCAATTCTTTGCAAAAAGGCTCGTAAAGATTAACATGCCTTACTTCTTTATCGTAATATGTCCATATTTTAGGCGTGAAATCAATCATGTCATCGGGAAGTATCATGCTCCCTATTTCAATATTTTCCTTCAAACTCCCAACAGAACTTATTGCTACAACATTTTTCACATTCAAAATTTCAAAAACTTTCATATTTGCATGGTAATTTACCATGTGCGGTGGAACTGGAGGATTCCCATGCCTTGAAATGAATGCGAATTTTTCCCCTTTGATTATTTCAATCTCACCATAGCCAGTTTCAATTTTTATCTTCTCTCCCTTTAATTCTTTCAATCCGGAATATAACCCTGTGCCTCCAATTATCCCAATCATTCTCTCAACTCTCCCATTGTGGTAATTCTTTCTGCGAATGCATTATGCTTGTGTATGGATTCCTCACTCTCACTTTTTACAATAACAACAGTATCATCGGGCAGATTTTGATATTTCCCCAGTATTCTGTTTAGAATTTCCCGAACAACATCCTCAACAAACTTGGGATTCTCATGGGCTTTTATTACAAGTTCCCCCTCTTCCTTCCTCTTCAAAATCTCGTAGGTGGGAGAAGACATTGAGCCCTCAATAATATTAATCAAATCATTTGCTTCAATCTCATACCCCTCGGGTATTTCAAGCATAACAGTTGCAATATTCCTCTGATTATGCGTTGGCACAGGAATTCTATCAAGGATATCATCACCATATCTCTCCCTGAGAATTGAACGAACTGTTTCCATTGCACAGGGGCATGCAGTCATACCAATTACCTCAACACCAACCATCTTTCTTATCCTATCATCTTTAATTGTTGCCCTTCCTAACAGTTTGTATCTCTCAATACTCTTCCTTCCACGAGGGTTCTTCCTCTCTAAAAAATAATCAGCCCTCAGATTTACCTCTGCATAACTTGCATACTCATGCCTTTCTTTAACCCTTTTTACTATTCTACTTGCTAAATTCTCTATTCCCGTGCAGGGATTTCTCACACTCTCATCCACTATCTCAGATATCACTTCAATATTTCTTGACATATCAGAACCCTTTTTGGAAGGGGGCAAATCTACAAAAATATCAATATTTGTAACTAATGTAATATCCCTCCCATCCCTTCTCACAAGAATGGGCTTCACAACATTTTTCACTCCAACTCTCGTAATCTTGAATTTCGTTTCAGGTTCCATATTTTGAACATCCGGATACATAACTGGATATCAGGAAGATAAATAAAAAATTTGTGTGTGCAAAATTCATCCTCAGATTTTTCA
>CAZVSZ010000088.1:0-5630 GCA_964630095.1 uncultured Thermoplasmata archaeon
AGCGCCGGGGGAGGGATTTGAACCCTCGCGCCCCTTACGGAGCACAGGCTCTCCAGGCCTGCGCCTTACCACTCGGCAACCCCGGCTCCTTCTGGTTTATTCCCTTCATTTATTTTATCTTTTCTAATTTCTTCTCTGCTGAATTGTAAATATGGTAAATTTTTAAATATTAGAGAATATAGGGGATTATGAATCCCACGCTGAGAACAATCGGACTGTTTTCGCTCTTAACTCTTTTGTTTGTTGGAATAGGATACATAATAGGCTGGATTTATAGAAACACATTTTTCTCCCTGCTGATATTTTTCATATTTGCATTGATAATCAATTTATTCGCCTATTTTTTCAGTGCAAAAATTGTGCTCTGGAGTTATCATGCCAAGATTGTTGGCGAGAATGAAGAGCCAAGATTTTACAGAATTGTCAAAGAATTATCTTTCAGAGCAAATATACCGATGCCGAAGATTGCCGTTGTTCCGCTTGAAACGCCAAATGCATTTGCAACAGGAAGAAATCCAAAAAATGCCGTTATTTGTGCCACAAGGGGGCTTCTCAATATGATGAACGATGATGAACTTCGCGGAGTATTTGGACACGAGATGGGGCACATTAAAGATAGGGATATTCTGATAATGTCAATTGCCGCAACAATCGCAGGGGCTCTATCTTTCATGGCTCGTGCCTATTTCTGGCGCAGTTTATTCTCAAGGGACAGGGATGAATCATGGCTGATATATATAATACTGGCGCTTGCAGCATTCGCAGCTCTTCTAATTCAACTTGCGATATCAAGACAGAGGGAGTTCAAAGCAGATGAGCAGAGTGCAAAAATAACAGGCAAGCCCCTTGCTTTAGTATCCGCCCTGAAAAAAATTGAGAATTCTGTGAGAAGAAGACCTCTCACAAGGGGAAATCCATCATCATCCTCCTTATTCATAGTAAATCCGTTCAGGGGAGGTGGGATTGTGAGATTGTTCTCAACGCACCCACCTACGGAGGAGAGAATAAAAAGATTGAAAGAAATTGCAAGAAAGATGGGATACTGATTATTTTATATTTTCTTTTATGAATTCTGGAAGCAGATTGAAATATCGGGAATAGAGATATCTGTAATCTCCAAGTATGAAATAGCCTCTATCATTTCGGCTTCGCAAGGCACGACCTATTGACTGGGATGCCCTTCTTATAGCGGGAATGATATAACCGTAGTACCTTCCCTCCCTCCCATAAATTTTCCTGTAATAATCTAAGAATAATTTAGTTCTAAGGGTTAATCTCTCAAATGGAATTCCAACAATGTATATTCCCACTAAACTCTCTCCGGGAAAATCTGCACCCTCTGCAAATCTTCCAGTGCAGGTTGCAAATAAAACTCCCCCTGGTCGGGATTTTTTGAAATCATCTAAAATCTTTCTTCCCTCATCCCCCCTCATTCCCTCCTCTTCCACAAATATCTTTCTTCCCATTTTCTCAAGTTTTCCCACAATTCCTGTCCTTATGAGGGCTTTCTGTATCCTGTAACTCGCTGAGAATATTCCAATATTGAATTTGTTTCTTGCAAATTCAATTATATCATTCTTATATCTTTCAGCCATTTCCATGGATAATCTATTTCCCTTCGTTGTCAGATTTTCTCTTATTTCTACCTTTATCCTATCTTTTCTGTAAAATGATGAAATTGTGAATTCTCTTGCATCCCTTATCCCTACAATATTTCTAAATGCATCGTATGGTCTCAAAGTTCCAGACATAAAAATTACAACTGGAAACATCTTCCAGATCTCGCTGAAAATCTCAGATGCCCTCGGGTCCCACCTCTCAAGTATTATTCTCTTTTTCTCCTTTCTCAAAATAAAATAAACATCTTCTGGCATGTTTAGAGAATCTTCAAAGAATTTAGCAATATGGTGGAGTGATGATGATGGTCTCTTACCTTCTCTCAATTTCCTGCTCCTTATCCTCCCTCCGAAAATTTTCATTCTTCTTATAATATTCTCATCTTCCAAAAAATCATCCATGAAGACCCTCATCTCCCTTTTCCTTGAGAGTTTTGAAAATTTCAATTCCAAATCGTGCAGGAATTCCCATACTTCTTTTGCAATCTTTCCTGAGAATTCTGATATTTCATTCATCCCCCTCTCTATGCTCTTGGAGGTTATCTCATCATGATTGAGGTTCATTGCTGCATACTGCAGATTGTGAGCCTCATCAATTACAAGAGCGGTGGATGAAAAATCAAATCTCTTCCTTATTACCCATATCAGGGAGGGATGAAGAATGTAATTATAACTCAGGGATATCACATCCGAAAAATCAATAAGCATGAATTGTAGAAAATATGGGCAAATTTTGGATTTCTCTGCTTTTTTAAGAATCTCACTGTAAAGAAGTGGTGATTTGAGAAATTCATCAATATCCACATAATTTAAATTCTGGTAATATGGACATTCTTTTCTCCTCTTGCTGCATAGATACTGGACCTCCTCATAATTCATCTCTCCAATATTTCTCGCTAATAGACACATATCCCTCTTTCCCCTGAGGGATAATCCATAAAAATCATTCATGTTTTTCAATTCCTCAATTGGTCTATCCGTCTCATTTCCAGTTCTCACAGTCCAGAGTATCCGGTATCCCTTTTCAAGAAGTGCTGCAAGAACAGTTGGTGTCTTTCCGAATCCTGTTGGTGCCTCAATTAATAGATTTCCCTCATTTTCCCTTACGAAATTCATCAAATCTTCTTGACCTTCTCTCGGCTTGTATGGAAATATCATCTTCTTCTCCATATATATCCAAATACCCCTATTCCAAATAAGGTTATAAGAATTGTTCCAAATATCAGTTGCTCAACATCTGGGAAAATATTCTCCCTTATTATTACAGGCTGGATTTCCTCACTTTTTAAACTGCCAACTCTCTGAATATAATTCTTGCTTAATGGGTAATAATCAACATGGATTATGAGCGTTGTGTTATCCCTTATCTCATCTGGATAATAGAGGTTAAATATGAAACCGTCCTTTCCCTGAATGGTGGTGAATGAGTAATTTCCCGATATCAGTTTTATTTTTGCACCCTTTGCAATCTTTCCATTCAAATAAAATTTACCCTTCAAAGTGATTTTTCTTAAATAATTTACCTCCTTCTTATCTGACCACATTACATAATTCCCCGAGTTGTATCCATAAATGTAGATTTTATATTTTCCATATTCCACAGGAACCTGAAATATTCCACTTGGCTGCAAAATTCCACTGTAGATTGTGCCATGATTGACTATATAGATATCAACATAACTTGAATTCGTTGTGTAATTTATCACTAAATTTCCATCTTTTACCTCTGCATTAAAATTTCCATATCCAGATATGATAGTTGGCGATAGAATTGATCTCAAAAATTCATCCCATAATGTATCTCTTGCAAAGGAGGTTCTGTAATAATCGCTGGACACATAGTAATATGGATAATAAATCCCAATTCCATGAGCATGAGTTGCATGATATCCATTTGCAGGATTTGGGCAATCCCACGCTTTGTAATATGTAATATTCATCAAATTTCTCATTGTGTCTCTGCTCAATTTCAATAATTTGTAATCATTCACATTTGAAATCTTATCCATAAAATCATAAAAATCACACACGGTATTCAGTTCGTATCTCTCCACATTCCCTGTGTTGTTTATTATTTCCTTTGAGTAGTATGGTGCAACTGTTATTGCTTCATTTAAATCACTGTTAAATCTGGCTATGAAATCATCCATTCTTGTAAGATTCACATAAGCCATGGTTACTGATAATCCATCATCCTTGTAGAATTGTTCAGCCCACCCATACATTTCATCCACAACTATCTTCGCAGCCGTTTCCGGTTTTGCACCTCTTATATTCTTCAGTATTCTATCATAGGGCCAGCCACTTGCTGGCTCATCCTTCTCCGATGCAACTCCATAATTTGCATAGTTTTTCAATGAATAGAATATTTCAATTCCTCCCATTCTGCATGCATCAAACCCAACAACATCCATTTTTCTCCCTATTTTATGATACGAGAACTGTAATGCATTTTTTATCTCCCCCAATGTGAGCCAGTCTCCATGGTCAATACATACTCCTCCATAGTAATTACCATGGTCCCAGAAATCAAGAAAATAATGCTCCGAGGGATAATTATCAATTGTATAATTCAAAAAATATTCAAGCGTATTTTCACTTCCCATATCCACCTCCCCGAGAGATTTTAATAATTCTTTTTTTCCTTTTTCAATTAAATAAATTCCAGAATCGCCATACTCCTGAGAATCGTACATCACGATTATGGTCAGATTTGAATTTGAGCCAATGCTCATCATCTCTGCAAGGTCATCCGGGGCATATTCTGATAGAGAATTATCAGCATCCATGTAAACCATAAATGTCCATTTATTTCCCGAATCTCCTGCCCTTTCATTTGAGATGTTTCCCATTGAGAAAACGGGAATAATAAGAAACGAGAAAATTAAGAGTATTGGAATCACTTTCATAATATTCCCCATGCATACTCTAATATTTATTTCTTTTTCTCCAGATGACTGGAATGAGCAAAATTACGGGAATTATTAAAACTATATTCATCTCTGGAACCTTATCAAAATAAATATCGTCATTCCCATTGCGGTTATCTGTCCAGACAACGTACAAATTTCCGTTGTAGTAGTAAGAGGATACCGTGTAATAAATTATAGTTCCATTTCCAATATCGCTCACCAAATTTACATCCCCCCAATGTTGCCCATAATCTGTGGATTCTCTCTCACAGATATAGCCCGATGTGGCATTTAGATAGAAAACATATACATTGGCACCATCGGCTACCACACTCGGAAAACATTCTATATCGCTTGAATTTGCAACCCAGCTTCCCCCTTCCCATGAGCCACCATTGTCGGAGGAATTAAGAAGCGCTATATCAAAGGTAGATGAATTAAATACCATAAATACCATATATATATCATCACCAGTTCCATAAACTGATGGAACAGCGAAATTATAATCTGAATCGTACCATGTCCAGAGATTATACTTCCATTTTGTTCCATTTATATCAGTATTGTTAGCAACTGTAATATTCCAGTAATTGCCATCATAGATATCATATCCAACAAATACCTCGGGATTTGAGCCTGTGGAAATTGTTGTAGAAGGATGACCTTCCCAATCAGAGGTATCAGAAAGATAATAAGCCCATCCATACCAGTTACTACCACCATCTTTTGATATTAATTTTATGTAAGCCACATCGTAATTGGTAGATGAGGATGTATATTCAAAAGCTATATAAACATAGAGGGTGCTCCCATCTTTGTATGAGGCTGCAGATAAATTATACACATTATTCCACCAGTTCCATGAGGAGATAGAGTATATATACCATGTATTATCCGAACTTTTGTGCTCCAAATATTCAAAATATGCTCCCGATGTATGATTTTCAAAGAATATATAAACATTGTCAGATGAATCCGATATTATTATTGAATTTGGTGTGTTGTAACCTGTTGCATCTAAAGTCCAAACAGTCCATGTTCTTCCATCATCGGTTGAATTGGCAAAATAAATATCGTGGTCTGTGGAACTCCATGCATAATC
>CAZVSZ010000089.1:0-5584 GCA_964630095.1 uncultured Thermoplasmata archaeon
CTGTCCCTTTCCTCTCCTACTATCTATTTACGCGACAAAGCACATATTTAATCTAAAAATTCCATAGCATTCTTTTTTACAAGGATATTTCTCTTTACCCTTATTACACCCCCCTCAGGGTATATTGATGGAACCATTGTGAATACCATGTTTTCTTCTAAAATTGCATCCATTGGGGCATAAGGCATGTAAAATCCCCCTGCAGGGACTATACTGTAATGGGGGAAATTTCCAATTCTATTCCTTATATAATTATCAATAAAATTGCATGAGAGTCCAGGTCTCACAATTTTTGAAATTTCTTGATAAAGTTTGTTTATTTTCTCAAGTGAGATAATCCAATCTTCCCTCTCTTTTGTGAATATAACACGGGAGAAATTGAGATTATAACCCTTATAAAGAGGTGATGAATCAATGTAAATTATCTCTCCCTCCCTTATTTCTTTATCCATAGAACAGGGAAAAAAATATTTTCCCCTTTTTCCAGAAGCAATTATACTTGGATAGGAAAAAGACTCAACCCCAGTTTTTAAAAGTTCACATTCTAATATACTCTTTATCTCCGATTCCTTCATTCCAATGGAAATAGCATTAAATGTCTTCTCCAACGCAATTTTTATCCTGTTTCCCAAATCTCTTAGAATTTCTATCTCCTCCTCAAACGGCTTTTTCATTGCTTTCTTCAATATTTCAGATCCATTTCTGAAGTTTTTTCTTAAATTTGAGATTTTTGTATAAGGACTAATAAAATAAACCCTCCTGAGTTCAGGCTCACCATAAATCACATCATATCCTTCTTCTAACTCTTCTTCAATTTGTTCTTCCATGCTCTTATGAGCATATAATACTGTGCTATCACCAATCACAAGATAGTTAAATGCTTTGGTACTGCAAATTTTTGGAACTTCAGGATTTTCTGGAAAGAACACAAATCTACCGTAGGAAGAGAGTAATTTACTCCTCATTTCTCTGTGATTCATCAATAACACCCCTGCATATATTTATGTCCCTTGCAATCTCCTCCTCAATATTATAAATTTCAAGTCTCTCATTAAAATAGTCATTTGCTTCCTTTCCCCTCCATTCTCCAAGGAGTATTGTGTTGTTTATCTTTATTATTCCAAATACCGTGACCAAATCATATATTAAATCTGGAATTTTTTTCACATCCACCTTATCTACAATTAAATTGTGTGGTAACTTGAAATATATGGAACTTAATTGCCGTGCCTGAGCATGAAATACCATATCCTTATCAGCCGTGAGCAAAACCACTTCCGCATTTATCTCATCTGAGAATTTTCTGTAGGATTCAACGATTTCCCTATCTCTCACTTCCTTATCCTTTGTTTCTGTGGGCTTTCCAATCCTGAATGCATCCAAAACATTTGTCAGATAGTATATTTCATTCATCGCATTTTTTGCCTTTCTTGATTCCTTAACACTACCATTAGAAAATTCATACATAATACTGTGGTATGGCAAATTTTCAAATTCGGAGAGCATCTTTCCAGAATATTTTGTATGAATTCTTGAATCAATTTCTTCAACAACAATATCACTTAAAACATACTTGAATAAATCCTTTATTTTTCTGGATATCACTCTGTAGTAGGCTATATTTGTATCAATTCCTATAAACACTGGCTTTATATATATTGTCTTTTCCTTTACTGCACTTCTCAAAAGATTAAAATTATAGTTAATCTCCTCGCTGTTCTCAAAATCCAAAATCCCGGAGGATAGAAAAATATCTTCAAAATCTCTATATCTTGGTAAATCTTTTCTTAAAAAATCCGTGGTCGTATATTTTTTTCTTTCATGTTCAAATTCTCTTTTTGAAACAATATCTTCAATTTTAGAATTATTTATATTGAGTGTAAACAGGGGTAATTCAAAAGGGGGATATGAAAATTTCAAAGATTCATTGAATTTGAGAGAATAATAATTCAGGAGAATGAAAATCTCGTTCTTGGAGATTATCATCTCTTCACCTCCATCAAACTCTGTATGGTTAGAGGGCGCATCATAAAAGGGGTGTTGGAGAATCTCATATCTCTCAGGAAAAGATAAACAATATTCACATTTTTTATTCCAATAAGTGATAGAATCATCATTTTTCTTGCTCCGGTTATGTCTATTATGTCCTTTTCTTCAATCATATCTCTTATTACCTTCCTCATCAAATCCACATTTTCCATTGCCTTGATTTTCTTTATTTTTGCAATCTTTCCATTTTTTTCATATAATATTTTTATCATTTTTTCTACTTTTCTCATATTCCTTTCATTGGTATAAAAAGAGAGGAATTCGCTTGGAAATTCTTTTTTTATCTTTGTATACGAGTATATTGAGTTGAACGGTGGCCATATTTCTCTTGAAACAAAGAATATATACTTCACAACTCCTGTATGGTTTAGATGTATTTAATTTCTGTGTTAAACTAATCATAGGAATATTCAACTAAGGACATCAGAAATGGAGAACCGATAAGTCTTGGGGTATAGGATAGATAAACCACTCCGCTGTTATACACAATAATATCTATAACATCTTTCAAAAATCTGTATGTTTTTATCTCCCCCACTGAGGATATTAAATAATCCATACACTCTATAAATACAATCTTACTTTTTTTCTCTATTATTTTGTTTATTCCCTCAAATACTAAACGCTCTGGATCAAAATTATTCCACACTCTTATATATTCAATATCCTCCCCACAGATATCCTTTATTTTTCTCTCACTCTTGGAGGTGATTACAACAGCATTTCCAATACACAGGTTTTGGGGATTTTTGACTACTGTCACCTTTGGATTTTCTATTGCTGATTTCTCTTCTATTATATGGTCTGCAAACCCCTCAACAACATTTCTATCGTTAACAGCGATTATCACTGTGAGATTCTCATGAAGTGCTCTTATATCCTCTATAAATTCCACAAAGTATTTCCTGCCCAACTCTCCTATCATATATTCTGCACCTTGAACCATAATTATTCTTCCTCCTCTTTGAACAAAATTTATTATTGAGTACATCACTTCAAAATGAAGTCTATCTGGAATTACTGAATTTCTGTAATCTGATGGAAAATAGGTTAGCCATATTATTGGTGTTTTTTCTATGAGGTATCTTTCCCTGATTATGTTAGGCGGTTTAATTGTGATTATTATTCCCGGCTCGTTTTTTACAATTTCTCTAAATGTTCTAAATGCCGTATGCTCATTCACAATTCCATTAACTTCTCCCATTTTTATCTCTATTTCCTTTGCCCCATCTCTTCCCTCACTTTCAACAGGATATACAAACATGTGATATCTTAAGATTGAAAATATAATAAAAATGCCCATTATGGGAAGTGCATGAACTGCTGAAAAGTAATCAAAATAATTGTGGAATGCTGGAAATACCTGAGCAAATCCTACATAAATTACTGATATTAAAACTCCCACACTCAGGTAAATTGCCTGGGTTCTCACCAATTTGATTTTTGATTTGAGAGAAGATAATATAAGGATTGCAGTTAAAATAAAAATAGAATAGAAGAATGTGAGATAAATTGTCCATAACTCGCATCTTTTTCCACCTGTTGAAGGGTCACATGCAATAAAGTTGGATGTTGTGAAAATAAATATTATGAGAATTGCAGAGATTAAATATATGGATGGAAGAAGTTTGTATGATAATTTTTTCCGAGGGAATATTGATACAGAATGAAACAATCCAAGAACGGCTATTAAGGAACCAAATGCCATGAATTTAAATGTTAAACAATCAATATAATAATTTCCAATATAATATAGAGAGACCATATCCGAAATACTGATAATAATCAGCCCTATGGAAAGTTCCCAGATGGTCCAACTTAAAACATGCTTTCTGTTTTTGTATGAGATATAAACTGAAATAAAAGCAAATATTCCAATTGTTGCGGCATCAGATATGACTTCTCCAATCATCATATTAATTATAACAATCATCATATTTAATACTTTCGTTTAAATATTTTTTATTTTAATTTTTAGGGACACCAAAACTTTATTATCTTGTTTACATGGAGAATTTGTGTATGTCTTGGACTCTTCTGCCATAATATCTGGTTTGAAACTTCCACCGGAAGAAGTGATAATTCCACGAGGAGTATTAGATGAAGTTAAAGATAAGCCCATTGAATTTGAAGTTTATAAAATATTAGATGTTGATAAAAAATATGTGAAAGATGTAAAAAGAATAGCAAGAAGAACGGGAGATTTGAAAGTTCTTTCCCCTGTTGACCTGGAGGTTATTGCCCTTGCCCTTCAGGAGGATGCGATAATTGTTACAGATGATTACGCAATCCAGAATGTTGCATCATCCATGGGATTAAAATACCAAACTGTCCAAATGAAGGGTATAAAAGAAGTGCGCCGCTGGAAATGGAGATGCACATCCTGTGGTAGATATTTTCGTAAATATTATAGTGAATGCCCGGTTTGTGGAGGAAAACTGAGAAGAGTAAAAGAGAGGTGAGTAATTTACTTCATTGCGTTTTGCTTTTTTCTATGATATATCCATAACCCAGCTATCAATACCCCTCCCCCAGCGATTATAATTGCGCTGATTGTTACATAATCCATTGGTGTTGAATTTCTTTGAAGTGAATATATCACCAATTCTGCACTTGTACTTTGCTGCTCTTTTATACACGCATAGAGATTGTGAGTTACAGGATTAACATCTACTATCCATGCTGACCCACCATGCCCGTACAAATCGCTCCAAGTGATATCACTCATTTTTGCAAGGATGTTTCCATTATCTGTATTTACTGCCATAATTCCAGTGGCGAATGATGTTGAATTGATCGGATATTGATATGTTGCGTAGAGAATATGATTGTCTGAATCGTATGCTCCGATGCCTAGGCCATCTCCTTCTTTCAAGCCGAGTTGTTTTAGATTCCAATATCTCATAATTCTGTAATTTTTCATATCATATTCCATAATACCCCTCATTTCACTTAATATAAATAATCTATTTGCAGAAAAATAAATATGTGGATTATCCCACAATAGAAAGTCGTTTTCTGAAATGTTTGTCTTTATTATTTTTATGATTTTTTCACTATTTAGATCTTCAACTGTGATGTTCACTACCTCCCAAATACAGAGTGCGTTATGATAAAAATCCAAAGCACCATAGGGAATTATTTTTACCATGGTGTCATTGTTTCCATTGATTACCGTGTATCTGCACACCGGCATATAGCTATCTGGTGGCGGCGGTAATTTGCTTTCCACATAAATCATGTTTGTTTTCTCATCCACCGTGATGCTTGATGCTCTATAATTTGGATTTTCCGTAGAACTTATTTTTATCTTTTTTGTAATTTTATAATCACTTGCATTCATAACCCACACTTCATTTGTAGCTGCAGAAAGATATATCTTGTTTGTATTTGGGTTAAATCCTATCCCGTTTAAGGAGTAGATAGGCGAGTTGTAAGATGAATCTAAAACAACCACCTTTTTCTTTATTTCTTCTGTCAAAGCATCAATAACATAGAGATTTCTTGAAGAATATGCGTACACCAATTTTGAATG
>CAZVSZ010000090.1:0-5531 GCA_964630095.1 uncultured Thermoplasmata archaeon
CTGTTCCCTGTGGAACTGCCCTTATACCGAATTCTGGATGATATATCGCATCATGCACCATTTTTCTCACATTTTCATCCGGAAAAACTGGAGTTATGCCATATTTTTTAAGATGTCGTATGCCCCCCAAATATGCCCCATAGGTAGATAAAATACCAACCTCCTTCTCATCTTCCCTCTTTAAATATCCACCTAATTCATCAATCATATGCACAATTTTTATATTCAAATTATCTTTTTTAATTAATTCTTGAATTCTGTTGAAAATTACAGGAGAGTGAGCAGTTGCACAGGGTATTTCCACAACTCGGATTTTCTTTAACTTTCTCCATTATAAACGCACTTCTATCAACAATTTCGGATGGAAAGGATATCAGCATCACGGGAATATGCTCCTGGTCCCTCCTAACTCCCATAAAATCCCTTATCATTCGTAGAATATCAATATCCGCATAGGGTCCCATTCCCCCAACCAAGCCGATAACCCTGCACTTCATATCAATATAAGATTGAAGGATTTAAAATTTTTTTAAATTGAAAATTTCTCAGCGAATATTTTTGATGTTTGTGAATCTATATTGCACAATCTTATTAATCTCAAACTGCTATCTCTATGATTCTCTATGAATTTCCTTATTGCCTCTGCAAATATTCCAACTGCCCTATTCTTTGGAAATCCAAAAATGCCTGTGCTTATTGCTGGGATTGATATACTCCCTAAATTCAATTCATGAGCACGGAGGAGAGAATTATAAACGGCTTTGAAAAGCAAATTATCATCATTCTCACTTCCATGCCATACCGGTCCAACAGCATGGATTATATACTTAGCTTTCAATCTTCCCCCTGATGTTACAACCGCATCCCCTGTATTTACTTTTCCATGTTTTTTCACAATCTCATCGCTTTCTTTTTGAATTTCATAGCCTCCCTCTCTAACTATTGCTCCAGCAACTCCACCTCCATGCTGCAAATATTCATTTGCTGCATTCACAATTGCATCCACATCTTCCTTCGTTATATCTCCCTGAACAATTTCTATTCTCACGCCTTTATACTCCAGGCTTTTCATAATCATATTTTATACATTCTCTTTTTCTATTTTAAGGTTTTCTTACATTCATGCAGGATATAGAATATAAAACTGGCATGGCAAAATTTAATTTGTGGATTGCAATATCCCCCTATGTTCTCAAAAAGAGTTTTAAATATAGAACTATCCGGGATAAGGAAGATTTTTGACCTTGCTCAGGGAGAGGTAATAAATCTGGGTCTTGGTGAACCGGATTTTCAGCCACCGGATATAGTTAAAGATGCAATTTATGAAGGGGTTAAGAAAGGATACAATAAATATGGTCCATCAAAGGGATTTTCAGAATTGAGAAGGGCAATAGCAGAGAAGTATGAAAAATATGGAGATTTCACCGAGAAGAATGTTTTAATCACTGTGGGTGCCACGGAGGGTTTACTCGCTATAATGCTTTCATTAATAAATCCAGGGGATGAAGTTCTTTATCCAAACCCCGGTTTTGTGCTCTACAAGCCCCATACAACAATTGCAGAAGGAAAAGCAGTTGATTATTCAATATCACAGGAAAATGAATTTATACCCGAGGAGGAAGAATTGAAAAGAAAAATAACAAAAAAGACAAAGGCAATAATAATGAATTATCCAAACAATCCAACAGGGGGAGTTCTTGATGAGAAAGACATAAAGATGATTATTGAGCTGGCAGAGGATAACAACCTTGTGATCATATCCGATGAGGTCTATTTCAATCTTCTCTATGATTCCGAGCCAAAAACATTCTTGGGAAAATATGATAAATTAATATTTGTAAATTCTTTCTCAAAGGAATTTGCAATGACTGGCTGGCGTCTTGGCTATATGATTGCCCCGGAAGAATACATTGAGCAAATTGGGAAGGTTCATTATTACACAGTAGCCTGTCCACAGAGCCCGATGGAATACGCTGCCATTACTGCTCTCAGAGAGGCGGGAAATTACACAAAATATATGAGAGATAAATTCAAGAAGAGGAGAGATTTGATATATTCGCTTCTCAGAGAAATTGATGGAGTTAAGCCAAATCTACCCAAAGGAGCATTTTATATGTTTCCAAAAATTGAAATTGGAAATGAAGAAGAAATAGTGAAAGAAACAGTGAAAAGAGGAGTTCTGTGCACTCCTGGAACTGCATTTGGTTCAAATGGAAAGGGACATATAAGATTCTCTTATGCTGCAAGTGAAGAGGACATAAAGAAAGGGATGGAAATTTTTGCTGAAGTTATCGAACGGTTCAAGTAAGCATAACGAATATTAATATTCTTTTTTCACATTCCCCGCCATGGTGATATTATGAAGGGATACGGGAATATTCTAAGGGTAAATCTGACAACGAAGGAAATAAAAAAAGAGGAAATTGATAAAAATATAGCAAGAAAATTCCTGGGAGGACTTGGATTTGTAGCGTACTATATGTACAGAGAAATCCCAAAGAATGTGGATCCTTTAGGAGAGAAAAACAAAATTTTCATATCCCCCGGGTTGCTAACTGGATTCGGAATACCAACTGCGAGCAAGACATCTTTAGGCTCAAAATCACCGCTAACAGGGGGATTTGGTAGAAGTGTTGTCGGTGCTCCTTTAGGTGTTGAATTAAAAAAATCTGGCTATGATTTGCTAATAATTGAGGGAAAGAGTGAGAAGCCCGTGATTCTGAGGATTGAAGATGACAATGTGAGTATTGAGGATGCCACTGAGCTCTGGGGATTAACAACAAGAGACACACAGAAAAAACTCAATGAGAAGTATGGAAAAATAGCAACTGCTTCAATAGGTCCAGCAGGAGAGAATCTGAATAAAATTGCAGGAATTGATTTTGAAGAGAGGCAGGCAGCAAGAACTGGACTTGGTGCAGTATTTGGCTCAAAGAAATTAAAAGCAATTGTGGCTCGCGGTAGAAAGAAATTGGAAGTAGCCAATCATGGATTACTTCTGCAGTTAATTGCCAAGTGGGCTAAAATAATAAAGGTGCATCCTGCAACGAAGGATGATATGAACTATGGAAGTGGAGAATTCCTGAGATGGATGAATTTAGAACGGGGAACATTTCCAACGAGGAACTGGCAGTGGGGATATTTCCAGAGTTTCTATGATAATGCGAAGGAGGGAGAACTGTTAGGTATAGACCCATATAACTGGGTTCCAAAGTATGTAGATGGAAGAAATCCATGTCCAAATTGCACAAAACCATGCTCACAGGTATTCAAATTGAAAAAATACAGGGAAGGTGAGAAGGTTGATGGACCTGATTATGAGACTCTCTACTCCTTAGGTAGCGAACTGGGGATTGATGATCCGCAGGCGGTTGCATATCTAAATCTACTATGCGATTTGTACGGCATGGATACGATATCAACGGGAGTAACAATAGGCTGGGCGATGGAATCCTATGAAAAGGGATTGCTTACTAAGGAGGATACTGACGGCCTGGAACTGAAATTTGGAGATGTGAATGTGGTGGCAGAATTGATAAGGAGGATGGCTTATCGTGAGGGGAAAATTGGAGAACTGTTGGCAGATGGTGTGAAAGAAGCATCTCGCAAACTTGGGAAGGATAGCGATAAATTTGCCATACATGTGAAGGGACTAGAGTTACCAGCGTACGATATTCGCGGTATAAAGGGCATGGCTCTTGCAATTGCAGTTTCATATCGCGGGGCATGCCATCTCACAGCTGGAGTTTATGGAACAGAATTAGTTGGAAAATGGTGGAAATTTGAAGGTATAGATAGATTAAGTTCCGAGAACAAGGGATTTGAAGTAAAAACGCATGAGGATCTGATGCAAATATACGATGCAACGGGAATTTGCAAATTCTCCAGACACATGTTCTTCCTTGAGGGTTTTCCCGAATTGCTCAACGCAGTTACTGGTTTTGAGATGAGCAATGCAGAACTCATGGCAATTGGTGAGAGAATATACAATATTGCAAGGGCATTTAATGTTCGCGAGGGATTTACGAGGAAAGATGACACATTACCATGGAGAATAACCCATGAACCAATACCTAAGGGAAAATCGGCAGGCTCTTATGTTAAGCCCGAAGAACTTGAGCATATGCTTGACGAATATTATCAGGCAAGAGGATGGAGCAAGGAAGGAATACCCACAAAGGTGAAACTTATCACCCTTGATTTGCCAGAAATAGCAGAAGAGATTGGAGTTGGACATTAATTTTTATTTTCTTATTACTCTCCTTCCTTCAATCTTTATTTTTCCCTCAGAGAGAAGTTTAATTGCCTCCACGAGGCTCTCATGCTCCTTTTCAAGAACTCTCTCCGCAAGGGATTCCGGGGTATCATTATCGCTAACCTCCACACATTTCTGAACTATGATTGGTCCATGGTCAACTTTCTCATCCACAAAATGCACGGTGCATCCAGAAACTTTACAGCCATACTCAATAACTGCTTTATGAACATTCTCTCCATAGAGACCCGAGAAGCTTGGAAGAAGTGCAGGATGGATATTTATTATCTTTCCTTCGTACTTCTTTACGAACCATGGTGAGAGAATTCTGAGAAATCCTGCAAGAACTATCAAATCTGGCCTTTTATTATCAATAATCTCCGCCAGTTTTCTATCATACCTCTCCCTATCCTCTCCTTTTTTTGCAGGAAGATATATTGCTTCTATTCCATGATTTTTTGCTCTTTCAAGAGCATAAGCCTTTCTGCGATTTGAAATAACTGCCACAATTCTTCCATTTATTTTCCCCTCTTCTATTGCGTCTATTATCGCCTGAAGATTTGTTCCTCTTCCGGATACGAGAACAACTATATTGAATATTTTTCTCTTGAACTTTCCATCATAAATCACACCTATTGAACTCAGTTTATCCCTTATTTTTTCAATGGGTACTGAGCCTGCATCTTCCCATAATGAATTGAGAAGTTCATCAATCTTCTTAGCCTCGTATGATTTGAGGAATATGTAGTAAAATACCTCCCTGCTCAACGGCGCATTTATCTCATATAATTTATTTATGCTCTTATCCCTTATTCCCATTTCGTCCATCTTCCTTTTAACCCAGGCAATATTTACCTTCGTTGCTGGATTCATTATCTTCAAATAATACAAATCTGCAATTTCTTTCAATTCTTCCTTCATTTTTTCACCTCCAGATTTATCTCCTTTTTTAAATATTTCATTATCTCATCAACATCATACTCATCCATCTCTGGTGTAATTCTATCCATCTTCTTCTGTGTAAGAAGCATTATATAATAAACTATCTTCCTTCCTTTAATCCTGTGATTTTTCCAGTAGCCTCTGATTTCAGAGAATGAAACTTTTTGATTCTTAAACTTTAAAATCTTATTTTTTCTATCAATTACAAGGGAAGTGAGAGGTGTGAATTTAAAGACCATTACCTTGCCATCATCCTCCATTCTCATGCTATCACAATAAACATTACACGATTCAATTATATAAAAATTTTTAAAGTAGCGCCGCCGGCAGGATT
>CAZVSZ010000091.1:0-5505 GCA_964630095.1 uncultured Thermoplasmata archaeon
TCCTATTCCTAAAATTTAAATAATAGGGAAAGATAACCGAATTATGAAAGAAATGGAGTTCAAACTCATATCAAAGGAGAAAAATGAAATTGTAGTTGAAGTTGTGAATGCAGATAGAACACTGCTGATTCCCCTTGTGGAAGAATTGAATAAAGATGATATGGTTGAGTCTGCAATATACCATTATGACCACCCATATCTTGAGAATCCTACAATAAAAATCCGTGTGAAAGGAGGGAAACCCCAATCTGCAATAAAGAGATCAGCAAAAAAACTTGAAAAAGTTTTTGATGATATGGGGAAAAAATTTGAAAAATCTATACAATCTGCTCAACACTAATCACAGGGGGATTCATAAACTCAACCTTTCTCAGTTCCTCAGGGATGAGTATTTTAACACTAATCTCCTCATATGGAGACTCTTGGTATAATTCAACTTTTTCAAATTTTTCAAGGAACAGGAGGGAAAGAAACACTTTTATGAAATCATCTCTCGTTCCGTCATGAATCAGAGAAAAGGATGCTTCGTCACCATTTATTTCAGAGATCCTTCTCCACACTTCTTTTATCTCTTCCTCCAAATCCTCACGATGAACCTTTTCCTCAAGATTAAATTTGAATTTTTCCCTTATTTTCTTTCTTATTTTCTTATTTTCATATTCAACCCTTGCCTCATTTATTGCCTCTATGAGTTCAAATAAACTTACAGGTCTCTTTTCCTCCCTTCTTACAGGCTCTTTTATTTCTATATCCACTTTTAAATCCTCCTTTCTATCCTCATAAATTTCAAATCCATCAAGGTTGAAGTCAAATCCGAAGAAATCCTCCTCATATTCTTCCTTTTCTGCGTCAAATAGGACATCCTCACTTTTCTTATGCAATATGTTCCAAGCCATATAGATTATTTTCCCGGCAATAACAAAATCTATGTCATTTTCATCCTTAATCCTTTCCATGTACATCCTCACAAACTTTGAGATATCTATTTTCCAAGGGTCAAGTTTTTCTTTCATTACAAGTTCAAAAACTATACTAACCGCCTTATCCACAGGATTTTTTGCCACTATGTGAATTCCCTCTTCCATCCTCTTTACCATATTTATATAATAATCTACATCAATCCTGTTGTCAAGTATAGCCTTATGATATAATAGATGATTTATGACATTTCTGTAATCATGCATTTTCCATCGCCTCCACAGGCACAGTTTGCATAAATACCTTTGATATACCATCCCCCTTATGAGTCACACCAATTACATAATCTGCGAATTTTATTGTTGCCTTTCTCAGGGATATGACAATGAATTGTGCTGATCTGGAGTTTCTCTTTATTATTCTACCCACAATCTCTGCATTCACACCATCAAGGAACATATCCACCTCGTCAAGGAGATATATTGGCGATGGCTCATACTGCTGTATTGCGAATATGAATGATAGGGCTGCAAGACTCTTCTCTCCACCACTTAGAGATGTTAATATTCTCAACCTCTTTCCAATTGGCTTTACCTTCATTATCAATCCACCCTTGAATGGATTATCCATATTTTCAAGAACCAACTCTGCTTCACCTCCCTCGCTTATTTCTCTGTAAATCCTCTTGAAATTTTCATTTATTGCATTAAATACCTTCAATAAACCACTCTTCTTCTTTCCATTTAGTTCCTTAACCAAATTCTCCAGTTCCCTCTTCTCCTTTGAAAGATTACTGTAATCTTTTTTCAATTTATCATATCTCTCCATCTCTCTA
Organism: uncultured Thermoplasmata archaeon; assembly: GCA_964630095.1. Taxonomy (GTDB): domain Archaea; phylum Thermoplasmatota; class Thermoplasmata; order Thermoplasmatales; family Aciduliprofundaceae; genus CAZVSZ01. The sequence continues at coordinate 1,754 of CAZVSZ010000091.1, forward strand.
TCATAGTCATCTATGCTCTTCATATTCACGGGACCAAGAAGAGACATCTGGGTCTGTATCTCATTTTCATACTTCTGAAGTTTTGATACAGATTCAACCTTGCTTACCTCCACTCCATAACTCTCATATTCTCTCCTTGCCTCCTCATACCTCTCTCCATACTCTTTTATTCTTGTATTGAGAGTTATTACCATTTCTTCCTTCACATGGATATCATTCTTCATTCCTCCAATCTCTTTATCCAATTCCATCTTCTTACTCAAAAGTGAATCTCTCCTGTCCATCAAATTCTTTAATTTCTCCTCCTCCTTCTTCACAACTTCCTCAAGTTTTCTCCTCTCAATATTCATATTTTCTATTTTCTTTTTATCTTCTTCATTCTCATTACCGAACTTCTCATTTTCCCTTGAAAAATTATCTATTTCATTTTTCATATTCTTTTCTCTTTCCCTTAAATTTTTCAGATTTCCCCTTATTTCAACGAGATCACGATGGATGTTCTCAATGTATTCCCTCAGGGAGGATACCTCTTCCTTTAAATTATTGATCTCCTCTGCAATATTCTCGGGAACAAGAGAATTTAAACTGCTCTCTATCTCTTTCTCCCTATTTACTAATTTTTCAATATCCTGACTTATTGATTCAACTTCAGAATGAATATCATTCAGTATTTTCTTATATCCTTCACGCTCATTCTTCAACTCATTTATATCTTTTTTTATCTCTTCTCTTTTCTTCTCATTTTTCTCCTTTTCCTTCTTCCATATCTCTATTTTCTCATTGCTATCATTCATCTTCATTTCTCTTATTTTCTCTGTTATCCCATCAATTTTCTCTCCTATATCATTGAGGTGGGACTCTATTGAATCCCTTTCCTCCAAGAGATTTCTCAGTTTCTCCCCTATTTTCTCCATGCTGCCCATGCTTATCTTTCTCTTCTTTTCAACATTTCCCCCAAGCATGGCTCCACTTGCCTCTATCAACTGTCCATCAAGAGTTACAAGACGAACTCCACCCATTAACTTCCTTGCATTATCTAAGTTATCCACAACCACGGTGTCTCCAAAAACATACCAGAATGCAGATTCAAATTTCTTATCAAATTTAATCAGGTCAATTGCAAATCCAACTGCACTTGGGTCACGAGAGGCAAGTATTGCCTTGCCACGAGGTCTTCCTCTCAGCATCTTATTTAGAGGCAGAAATATAGCCCTTCCAATTTTATTTTTCTTTAAATATTCTATTCCCCTTGCAGCAGATTCATCATCTTCACATACTATACCCCTCATCCTGCCACCTGCAGCAATTTCTATTGCAAGTTCATATTTCTCATCTACCTCCCCCAATTCTGCTATTGTTCCATATATCCCCTTAAGTAAGCCCTGATCTCTGGCATTCAGTATAGCCATAACAGCCATTGTTAGTGGGTCTCTTGATTCCATTCTTCCCTTCATCTTTTCATATTCCCTATTTAGATTTCCAATCTCCCTGTTCTTCTCATCCAGTTCTTTTTTTAACCTTACCTCTTCATTTCTCAAATTGTAATATTCCTCCTCCAATTTTTTCCTCTTTTTCTCAAAATCTTTTCTCTCATCCCTGAATTGTGAAATCCTCCAGTTTGCATCCTTTATAGCCATATCTATGTTTTTTTCCTCCTCCTCTCTCTCTGCAATTCTCCTTGAAAAATCGTTAATTTTCTCCTTTAATTTGTTCTCCTCAAGAATCTTTGTATGATATTCATCTCTCTTTTTTTCTATCTCTTTCATCAATTCCCCTAAAGATTTTTGCAATTCTCCTACCTTCTTATTTGCCTCACCTATTTTTTTCTCCTCTTCCTCATATTTTCTCTTCTTCTCTTCATAAATCCTTGTTTTTTCTTTTAATTCTCTATTTTTCTCCATCTCCTCTTTCTCCATATCTCTTATTTTCTCTCTTATCTCTTTTAAATCCTTCTTCATATTTTTTATCTTATCTTCATTTTCCCTTATCCTGTCCTCCCTGTTCTCAACTCTTGTCCTTACCCTCGCAATCTCTATTTTTATATTATCAATTTTATCCTTTATTTCCCTTATTTCCTCCCCTCCCATTTCATTCATCTTTTTATCTATTTTCTCTTTCTCTTTCAAAATCTCCTCCTCTTCCCCCTTCTTTTTCTCAATTTCATTTTTCAAATTTTCAATATCTTTTTCAATATTCTCTACCTGCCTGCTGTAAGAATCCATATTTTCCCTTGAATTCATCATTTTTGAATATGCAATCTTTGCATTTGTCTCTTTTAATTTCTCTTCAAGTTCCCTGTATTTCAATGCTGTTTCCCTGTCCTTCTCAAGTTCATCAAGATGCTTTTTAATCTCCTGAAGAATTACCTCAACCCTCCCCATATTCTCCTCCGTATTCCTCTTCTTCTCCTCAGCTTTCCTTATCTCATCATCAAATTTTGTTATCCCCGCAATGTCATCTAAAATAACCCTCCTTTCAACTGGTGTCATCTTAACTATGTTTGTAATATCCCCCTGCTGCACAAAATTATAGCCATCTGCATCAATTCTGGCATGGTTGAGCAGAGAAATAAAATCCTGCAATCTTGCCTTCTCATCATTTATGTAGAAATAACTGTTATATCCCTCCTCATTATTTGCCCTCTTCACATATCTTGTTAATTTTACCTCACTTTCATCTATTGGGAGAATTCTATCCCTGTTATCAAAAATCAAACTCACCCTGCAGTAATCTGCCGGTTTACCACTCTTTCCACCATCATGTATCAAATCAGTTAATTTCTGAGCTCTTATTACCTTTGAACTCTTTGGTCCAAGAACAAATAATATTGCATCCCCAATATTGCTCTTACCACTGCCATTGGGACCGCTTATTGCTGTAAACCCCTCCCTTAACTCAATTCTTGTCTTTCGCGCGAAAGACTTGAAATTTTCTAATTCTATCGCCTTCAGATACATATCCCATCACCTTCTAACATACCTTATGTCATATTTTTGTCAGATTCATGCAGATATAGACTTTATCGTATATAAACCTTTCTCTCAAAAGGCTCCACGAACGCTTCCTTTCCGAAAACCTTAAATAGTTGTATGTCATATATATGTCTGACAATAGTCGGAAATAGGTGATGCTCATGAAATACCCATATAGTATAAAGGAAGCAGTCGGATATTCCCTAATTCTTATGGTATCACTCTGGTGGCTCCCGGTCATAGGACCCATGATAATTGGCTATGTTACTGGCAGGAAATCAGGAGGACCTGTGAAGGGAGTAATTGCAATGCTCTTTCCCATACTTCTCTATTTCTTCATAATTTACGCAGTGGGAGTTGGCTGGATAAGGATTCCAGTGCTGATAAGAAATTATTTCTCAGGAAGTATAGTGGGCATTCCATTTGTTCCATATATAAAGGAGACTATAATTCAGGGAGTTAATATCGGGCTAAATATGCAGAATTATCTTTACTATGCACCCCCCTCCTTTTTTATCATGCTTGCATTTGCATTTATTGGTGGGACAATAAGCAGACAGGTAATACTTGAAAGGGGAATATACCCCCAGAAAAAGCCGCTAATAGTGAGGAAGAACAAAATTAAAAATGAGGATATACCCGAGATAAAGATGAAGAAGAAGAAAATTGAGAATTTGGATAAAGAAAGCAAATTCACTGTGCATCCAATGGACAGAAAGAAAAGTGTCCCAGTGGAAAAGAAAAGTAAGAAATATGGAATTCCTTTTCTATGATTTTTTT
>CAZVSZ010000092.1:0-5430 GCA_964630095.1 uncultured Thermoplasmata archaeon
GCACAAATAGATAGAAAAATCTTAAATACAAATATTTTATAATCGTCTTGCCCGGCTTAGCTCAGTCTGGCTAGAGCGACGGACTGTAGTTGGATTATGCCTCAAGGCATATAAGTTGCTCAGCGGAAATCCGTAGGTCCCCGGTTCAAATCCGGGAGCCGGGACTTTTATTTTGAAGTGGAGATGTTCTTTCAATCTCTATTGTGATGGGCATAAAGTTTTATAATGAAATGGTATATTCCATTCAGTATTGAGAGGTGATAAATAATGCAACCAGCACAGATGGCGTATGATAGGGCAATAACGGTATTCAGCCCAGACGGTAGGCTCTTTCAGGTAGAGTATGCAAGAGCAGCAGTTAAAAGGGGCTCCACAACAATAGGTATAAAATTCAAGGATGGAGTTGTATTGATTGCAGATAAGAGAATAAAAAGTAAATTAATTGACCCCAGAGGAATGGAGAAAATATACATAGTAGATGAGCACATAGGATGTGCTACATCTGGCTTAGTTGCGGACGCTAGGGTTTTAGTGGACTATGCAAGGTTAATTGCCCAAATTGAGAGAGTTACTTATGGGGAAAGCATATCTGTAGAACAGCTTTCAAAGAGGTTAAGTGACTACAAGCAGCAATATACACAGTATGGTGGGGTAAGACCATTTGGGGCATCTTTACTAATTGCGGGTATTGATGACAAGGGAATACATTTAATTGAGACAGAGCCGAGTGGAGCAATAATGGGTTACAAGGCAGATTGTATTGGTGGAGGTCGTGAAGCCGTTATGGAAATATTTGAGAAGGAATATAAAGACGATATGAATATAGAAGATGCCATAAATCTTGGTTTGAAGGGAATTGAATCTGTGAGTGAGGAAGAGGTTGAATGCTTAAATCTTGAGATGGGTTACATAAAGAAAGGTGAAAATTTCAGGATGATGAGTGATGAAGAAATAAAGAAATATGTGGCAAAGTACAAGGAGAAAAAGGTGAAACGAGATGGTCAGGCTTGAGGATGCGATAGTGGCAAGATATGAATTCAAAGGGCACAGATTTGAAATATTAATTGACCCGAATATTATTGATGATATCAAGAGTGGAAAGGTAGATAGTGTTGTGGATTATCTTGTTATAGATAATGTTTTCAAGGATGCAAGAAAAGGAGATAGAATCAGCGAGGAATTGTTAAAGGAAGTATTCAACACAACAGATATAAATGAGATTGCAAAGGAAATAGTGATAAAGGGGCAGGTTCAATTAACAACTGAGCAGAGGAGGAAGATGCTTGAAGAGAAAAAAAAGAGAATAATAATGGAAATTGCAAGAAATGCAATAAATCCTCAAACTGGAGCACCACATCCTCCAAAGAGAATAGAACTTGCAATGGAAGAAGCAAAGGTTCATATTGACCCATTAAAATCTGTGGAAGAGCAAATACCGATAGTTTTAAAAGCCTTAAAGCCCCTTATTCCTATAAGATTTGAAAAAATCAAGATTGCTGTCAAGGTGAGTGGAAATTTATATGGAAAGATATATGGAGAAGTATCAAAGATGGGAAGGATATTGAAGGAAGAATGGCAGAAGGATGGTTCATGGGTTTCTCTGGTGGAAATACCTGCTGGTATTCAAGGTGAGTTTTTAGATATTCTTAATAAGAGAACCCATGGAAATGTTGAAACTAAGATTTTAAGGAGGTGAAAATATGGAAGAAATAAAAATTCGGAAAATTGTAGTTCCTGGCGAAGAAATAGTTGAGGAAGGAAAGCCGGGAAGAGGTGTTTTTATTGAAAATGGAAAATTTTATTCCATGTATTTGGGTGTTGTGGATGTTCGTGCAGGATATGTAAATGTAATCCCTTTATCTGGGTGTTATATCCCAAAGAAGGGGGATAAGGTAATAGGGAAGATAATAGATTTAGCACCTATGAACTGGGTTGTTGATATAAACGCACCTTACTACGCTCCTTTGCATGTGAATGATGTCCCATGGCGTGTTGATTTTGGAGACACGGGTAGATATCTTGCGATAGGGGATGTTATACTTGCAAAGGTGAGCAATGTGAATGAATTAGGGCAGGTATGGATAACGATGAAGGAGCAGGGTCTTCGCAAACTTGAAGGTGGTCATATAATAAAGATATCTCCGTCAAAAGTGCCGAGGGTAATAGGAAAAAGTGGTTCTATGATTCAAATGCTGAAAGAGCATACGGATTGCAGGATATATGTTGGTCAAAACGGCATGATATGGATAAATGGACCACCTGAGGGAATAGTGAAAGTAATAAAATCAATAAGGATGATTGAAAGTGAATCTCACACTTATGGATTGACTGATAGAATCAAAATATTTTTGGAAAGAGGTGAAAATGATGGGAATGAAGAGTGATATTAAACTTATAGATGATAACGGATTGCGTATTGATGGAAGATTACCAAATCAACTTCGTCCCATTAAGATGGAAGTTGATGTAGTTGAGCGTGCAGATGGTTCTGCCTACATAGAATGGGGTGGAAATAAAATAATTGCAGCAGTATATGGGCCAAGGGAGGCATATCCCAAGCATATACAGAATCCAAACAAAGCAGTTGTAAGGGCAAGATACAATATGGCGGCATTTAGCGTGGATGAGAGAAAGAGGCCAGGTCCGGATAGAAGAAGCGTAGAGTTGAGCAAGGTGATAAGCGAGGCTTTGAGCAGTGTTATTTTTGTTGATAGATTTCCAAGGACAAGTATAGATGTCTATATAGAGGTCTTGCAAGCAGACGCAGGAACAAGAGTGGCTGGTATAACAGTCGCATCCCTTGCATTGGCACATGCAGGTATTCCGATGAGAGATTTAATTGTTGGATGTGCTGCTGGAAAAGTTGATGGAGTTGTAGTTTTGGATTTAAATAAGGAGGAGGATAATTATGGAGAAGCAGATGTTCCCATGGCAATAATACCCAGAACTGGAGAAATTGCATTACTTCAGATGGATGGTGATATGACATACGACGAATTGATGAACGCCATGGATTTGGTGATTGAAGCATCAAAAAATATACATGAAATGCAGATTAAAGCATTAAAGAAAAAATACAGGGGTGAGAATGATGTCAACTAAGTTTACAGAAGGAATTGTGCCAGAAATGAAGAGGGATTATATCAAAAGGTTAGCATCAAAGGGAACGAGAATTGATGGGAGAAATTTTGATGAAGTGAGGCCTTTAAAAATAACAAAAGGATATGTACCTCGTGCAGAGGGTTCTGCCCTTGTTGAACTTGAAAAAACGAAGGTTCTTGTTGGTGTGAAAATTGAGCCTGGAGAGCCTTTTCCAGATACCCCAAATACGGGGATAATGACAACAAATGCTGAATTGGTACCTCTTGCATCTCCGACATTTGAATCAGGTCCTCCGGGAGAGGAGGCAGTGGAACTTGCGAGAGTTGTGGATAGGGGAATAAGAGAATCTCATGCCATTGACCTTGAGAAACTGGTTATTGAGGAGGGAGAAAAAGTCTGGGTGGTTTTCATAGATATTCATGTGCTGGATTATAATGGAAACCTTTTTGATGCCAGTGGAATCGGGGCAATATCCGCACTGAGCGATGCTATTGTTCCTGCATCAAAATTTGATTTGGGAGATGATTTTAAATTACCATTGAACCATTATCCCATCCCGGTTACATTTGCAAAGATAGGAGAATGGATCGTTGCAGACCCAAATCTTGATGAGGAAAGCATAGCCACTGCAAGATTAACAGTTACAACGAATGAAGAGGAAAAAATCAATGCCATGCAAAAAGGGTTGGGTGGAACATTTACCATTGAAGAAATCAAGAAAAGTATAAATATGAGTTTAGATATCGGCAAAAAAGTTCGTAGGATCGTTATGGGTGATTTAGATGGCAAGGAGAACTAAAAAGGTTGGTTCTGCTGGAAGATTCGGACCGAGATATGGAGTTCCACTTCGTTACTCCTGGGCAAAGGTTGAAAGTGAAAAAAGTAGAGGATATCTATGTCCTAAATGTCATCATTATTCCGTTAAGAGAGAATCAACCGGAATATGGGTTTGCAGGCATTGCGGATTTAAATTTGCTGGTGGAGCATATACTCCTGATGTTTATAGGGACTGGACAAAGGTGAGTTGATATGTATAGATGCATAAGATGTGGAAGACCTTTAACAAGCGAATTAGGTGTTCAGCAGTTGGAATGCGAATGCGGGAGCAGGATGTTCTATAAAGAAAGACCAAATATGAAAAAAATTGTTTATGCAATCTAATCTTTCCCCCATCCGAATCTTTTTTCAATATCTTTTCTTCTTTTCAGGTATTCTCTTTCATTAATTTCTCCATTAACCAACATATTATCAATCTTCATTATTTCTTCTCTCTCACTCTTTCTCACGGATAAAATATAATTATTTACAATTTCCTCAAAATTCATAAGAAATTCTCCCCCAGCTTCGCTTATTTCGTAGTATACCTGTATTCTCTTTCCGTATTTTATCTTTCTCTCCACCATTCCAAGATCATAGAGAATTTTTAGATGCTTATCCACCGCCTGCCTTGTAATCTTCAATTCTTCTGCTATTTCCTCGGGATGTTTCTCCCTCCTTAACATCCTCAAAATTCTTAATCTCGTTGCCGTAATTTGCGATGCCACAAATTCCACTTTTTCCATAATATGGATATGAATTCAAACTATTTCAACTTTTAAGTTGAATCTTCCACACTCTTATTGAATTTTAAACAATAAATTTTTATAAAAAAGTTTAAATTCCTGTTTTCCATGTACTCTTATGAACGAGAATGATGAATTTGTGAAAAAATTGAAGGAGAAATACGAGAAGGGAGAGATTTCAAAAGAGACCTACGAGGACATTTTGCAGAGATATCTTGAGGGAAAGAAGGAAGAGAATCAAAGCGAAGAGGCTGAAATGGGCGAGAAAGATGGAAAAAAAGATTACAGATGTGCTGGAAGTTGCACACTGCCATCTGGAAAATATAAAAATATATCCGCTGCTGGAAGTGTAGAAATTGCAGGGGATATAGTGGCAGAGAAAATATCCCTTTCAGGTGCTGTAAGGGATGAGGGAAACATCAAGGCAGAGAGTTTCAAATGCGCAGGAAGCACAACTATTGATGGTTTCATTAACTGTGAGAATATAAGAATAGCCGGTGCTTTTAAAGGTGAAAAAATAAAAGGAGAAAGTATTCGTATTGGAGGAAAGGCAGAATTTGAAGATATGAAAGGTGAGAATATAAGCATTGGCGGGGCAGTGGAAGGTAAGAGTATTAGAGGAGAGAAAATAAGGATAAAATTAGATGGAAGAAGCAATGTGGATGAGATAAGAGCAGAAGATATTGAAATAATATCCAGAGCAGGATTTTTCAGAAAGTGCAGAGGGAAATTAAAAGCGAAGAATATTACAGGAGAAAATATTGAA
>CAZVSZ010000093.1:0-5372 GCA_964630095.1 uncultured Thermoplasmata archaeon
ACAATACTTAAATACGCACTTCAAAACGCCCTGCTTCACGATGGAAAGGCAAATTACAAGGCTGTGATAGGAAAAATAATTGCGGAGAATCCAGATATGCGAAACAGAGCAAGGGAAATAATCAACGAAGTTAAAGAGATCGTGAATGAAGTCAATAAAATGAGTATGGGAGAGATAAGAAAAAAATTGGAAGAGATTGCACCAGACCTGTTGGAGAAAAAAAAGAAGAAAGAGAAAAAAGAACTGGAAGATTTGCCAGATGTTAGAGGAGAGGTAAGAATGCGTCTTGCACCGAGTCCATCTGGACCAATGCACCTTGGGCAGTCAAGGATGGCAATACTCAATGATGAATATGTTAAGAGATATGGTGGTAAATTGTTTTTGAGGATTGAAGATACAAATCCAAATAATATTCTTCCCGGGGCTTACGATATGATTCCTGAAGATTTGGAATGGCTTGGAGTTAAAATTCATGATGTTGTGATACAGAGTGATAGATTTGAAATTTATTATAGATACGCTAAAAAACTCCTTGAAATGGGAAAGGCTTATGTAACAACAGTTCCTGCGGATGAATGGAGAAAATTGAAGAGTGAAGGCAGAGCAACCAAAGATAGGGATTTGCCTCCAGAGGAGCATCTTGAAAGGTGGAATAAGATGCTAAATGGGGATTATGATGAAGGGGAAGCAGTGTATGTTGTTAAGACAGATTTAAATCACCCAAATCCTGCGATAAGGGACTGGGCTGGATTCAGAATAATAAAAAATGTTGAGCATCCAAGAATAGGAAATAGATACATAGTGTATCCACTTATGAATTTCTCTGTTGGAGTGGATGATCATGAGTTGAAATTAACTCATGTATTGAGGGGAAAAGACCATTTAAACAATACATACAGGCAGTATTATCTATACGATTATTTGGGATGGAAAAAGCCAGTCTATATTCATTATGGCTGGGTTACAATGAAGAATACCATTTTGAAGACATCGTTGATTAAGGAAGGAATTAAAAAAGGAATATACAGAGGATGGGATGACCCAAGACTTGGAACTCTTAGAGCATTAAAGAAAAGGGGGATAAGAGCAGAGGCAATAAGAAAATACTGGATTGATGTTGGCTTGAAGTCTGTGGATATTGAATTTTCTTGGGAAAATCTCTATGCTTATAATCGTGATATAATTGACCCGATTGCAAAGAGATATTTCTTTGTATGGAACCCCATAAAGATAAATATAGAAGGTGTTAATAAATTAGTATCAAGAGCACCACTTCATCCAAATATGGATATTGGGGTTCGTGAATATGTATTGAAGGGAAAAATAGAAATATTTGTAACAAGGGATGATTGGGAAAGTATAAAAGAAGGAGAGAAAGTAAGATTAAAGGATTTGTGCAATATAAGGAAAAGAAAAAATGAAGGGGAATATATAGGAAATGATTTATCACTCATAAAGAAGGGGGCGAAGATAATTCACTGGACTCCGAAGGATTCAATAAAATGCAGGGTTTTGATGCCAGATGGGAAAATAAAAGATGGTTTTGCAGAGCCTGAGGCAATGGAAAGCATAAACAACATAGTTCAATTTGAAAGATTTGGATTTGTAAAAATTTACAAAAAAGGAAATGAAATTGAAGGATACTTTGCCCACCGTTAAGTGCTGGAAATGCTCACATAGGATGGAAATTTCTTAAGAAGAACTATATCCCCAACTGCCTTAACCCAGCGATATGGCACTACCACTGGCACGCCATCTTCCACTATGAGAGGGTTTGTCTTCTCAACATACAGACCATAAATTCTCTGCTGATCCACATCTGCAAGAACATCCTCTATTGTCCCAAGTAGATATCCCTTATCCGTATATATTTCAAGACCCATGAGTTCTGTTGATTCCGTCATCATATTAATCCCTAAGGTGTATTATCTTCCTATTATTTAAATCTTGCCACATAGGAAATCAAAGATATCTAAATGCGAGGCTAACAGCATCCTCTGGATTCTTTGCCCTTATATATTTTCCTTTTGTAATTTTATTCTGGTCAATATCCCAACTGTAAAGGGAGATAACAGTTTTATTTTCGTTTAGAGCAAATGAAATCTCACTTAGCGTGCCTATGAATCCGTCTATTGCAATGAGAACATCACTTGCCCTTACAACAAGGTGGTTTCTTGCAAGTCCATAATATGTGGGTATTGCAATATCAACATATTCATTTGCATCTTCTTTTCCATAAGGCAAAATTCCAACAGTAATCCCGCCCGCATCTTTAGCGCCATGGGATGTACATTCCATAACACCGCTAAGACCACCAGATATGAGAACTCCATGATTCTTTGCAATTAAATAGCCAACTCTGTATGCCAGATTACATATTTTTTCATCGCAGTGAGAGCCGCCAATGACTCCAATATTTTTCATCATAAAAAAGGTATAGAGATAAAAAATTAAAAATTTTGGGAAAATTTATCTTCTTCCGCCATATCTTCTTCCGGAGTTATTATTATATCTCCTTTTATTATAATAATTTCTCTCATGCTCTTCTGCACTCATATCCTGTTCTTCATTCACCTCTTCTATATTCTCCTCCTCACTTTTCTTTATATTTCCATACCTTCCCACATTCAGACGCATGTGTCCCCTTACCAAGGATATATATCCATTGTCCACATATATTGTCTCTCCCTCCTCAACCATATTTGCCTGGTCATCCCAGAGGGACATTGTTATTACACCCGTCTCATCGCCTACAACTGCCTCTGTTACATGCTTTGTTTCTCCATATCTTGTGGTTATTTCTTTTGGTTCACTCTTGTGCACTACTTTTGCCAAGACATTTACTCTCTTGGCATTTGGTTTTAAATCCCTTATTTTGGTTATTTCTTCCATTTCCTACACTTCCTTTTTTCTTTTTCTTTGGCTTTATGCCAGAGTCCCCTAATTCATATTACTATAAAAAACTTCCTATAAATAGTGCATTGAAAAGGCATAGCACGGAAAAGTTCTTAAATACAAAAACCTATTTCCTTACTCAATGAAGATTATCCCACTGGGAATCAAAAATCTCGATGAGTTTATTCCGGGAGTTGGAGAATCATCATTAAATCTTCTTTACGGTCCACCTGGCAGTGGAAAAAGTATAATTGCAATGCAATTCTTAGCCCATGGCGCAAGAAAGGGTGAGAATGTGATTTATATATCCCTGGATGAGCCAGCATACGAGGTAAGGAGGGATTTTGAATCTCTTGACATATTCACAGATGAAATATTTGTTTTTGATGCTGTGCCACTAACATCCGGGAAGGCAGAAGTGAAACCTGTGAGGGAAGTAACTCCAATAGCAAAGCCAAAGAGGATGAGAGATGCTGCAAGAAAGAAGAGAGTTTTTGAAGCCGATATATTATCTTTAAAATCCACCCTCAAGAATGTATTTGACAGGATGAAATTTGATAGAATTGCTGTTGATTCAATCACTTCGCTGAGATATTTCTATATGCGGGGAATTGACCCTGATTTGGGAGTTCATTCATTTCTCCAGTTTTTGCTTACACAAACAAATTCTGCAATTCTTGTAACTGCTGAGAATTTTGAAAGCCTTCTTCTTGAAAAATCTCTTGTTGATAGTGTATTTTTCCTAGAAAAATCTGAGAAATCAGTGAATTTTATCGTTGAAAAAACCACTGTGAATATATCCATAGATACCGTTCCAATAACTTTAACAAAGAGTGGATTTGCAGTAGATGAAAAATTCTATATAAAATTCATAAAAAGGAGGGGTAGAAAATGAGGGCAAAATTTGGCATATCTGGACTTGATAAAATGTTAGGCAGTGGATTGATTGAGGGAAAAGTTTATCTTATTGTTGGGGACACTGGATCGGGTAAGACTCTTCTCTCTGCGAGATTTCTCCTTGAAGGGCTTAATAGAGGAGAAAATTGTCTCTATATAGCGGTGGATAAGCCACCATCTGTAGTTCTCCAGAGTGTCATGCTTGGATTTGGATGGAATTTGAGCAGACTGCGTGTTATGGATGCAGTTCCAACTGAAGCATTATATTCCACAACCCCATCCATAAGAGATATAACAGCAAAAGGAGAAATTACAATGGCTCACAGAACAAATAGGAAGGTTGAGAAAGGAGAATTGAGTGTGGAGGGACTGAGTATTAAACTTCTTGAAGAGATGGAAAAAATAAGATTTAATAGAATAGTTCTTGATTCACTCACAGTTTTTAGGAGATTCGCCATAGAGGAGGATAAAAGATTGATGGGAGTCCAGAGGTTATTTAATTTCTTTCAACAGGTTGGGGCAACAACAATAATAACCACATCAAATCGCATTGATCTCAGGGCTGAATATCTTCTAAGTGCAGGAGTAATTGAAATAAAAAAGAAAAAAGGTGCAACAGGGTATGAAAGATATATAAAGATTCTAAAAATGAGGGGTAGCGAATATGATACAAGAGAGAAAAGGATGTATATAACAGAGGATGGAATATTTGTTCTTAGATGAAAGTTTATATACCTAAAAATTTATAATGTTTCAATGAGTTACAAAATTCCAAGCGAGAAGGATGTTGGGAAAATCATAGTTAAAGTTCTGAAAGTCAGAGGAGTAATTGAATCACAATCGGAATTGAATAGAGAAGTTTTGAAGCATTTGAGGAGAATTAACAAGGATTTTAAATTAACCCCTCCGAGAATGAGAAGAATCGCCCTGAAGACATCCAAGATAAAAATAGAAATCAGATGCAAAACAACCGAGAAAATTGTTGAAAATATGAAAATATGCCCGGTATGTGGTGGAAAAATGGAAAAAATAACGAATTCAACACTTGAAGGGGAAAAAATTGCAATTGGATTCAGGTGCACCGATTGCCCCTACTGGACAGGAAAAAATTTGAGAGTTCCAATAAGATATATATTCCGCCTCAAAAAGTAATCAAACCCATCCAATTCTCTCTATTTCCCTCTCCTTTTTTGTTTTCTTTTTAAACTCCTTATAATGCTCCCTGCACAGATGAACCTTTGTTCCACGACCCTTAAGTTTGAAAATCTTTTCCGCTTTTTTTCTTGATACTGTTTTTACTGCTTCCTTATCACATCCAACCACATCACAGGTTTTTTCTCCCATACTTCTTTAATGGCATCAATAGTTTAAACTTTTCCTCTAAAGATGAGTTATGCATATGCAAAATTCAAGATAAATCACATTAAAATAACTGCATTCTCCGCAATTAAAATAACCTAAGATAAGGTTTAAATATCAGAAGTATCCTTGAGTTATCCGTGAGTAATTCTGAAGATACCGAAAGGTATATCCGAGAATTTAAAAAGAGAGGTTTGAGTATCTACAGATTGGCGGGCATG
>CAZVSZ010000094.1:0-5362 GCA_964630095.1 uncultured Thermoplasmata archaeon
TGTGGAACACCACAAGCGAGGGCAATTGCTGGAGTGATAATTCAACTTCAGATGCGTACAGCATTGACGGAGGGAGTTCTAAGGACTATCATCCGGGATGCGGTTTTGTGCCAGAGTTAAACAGCATATTCATTGCGATCTTCTTGGCTGCCCTGCTTGGCGTGATACTGCGGAGAAAACACTAATTTTTTCTTTTTTTGTGATGAAATGCGGAATTATTAAATTATCATTTGGAAATAAAAAAATTTATGATGCATGCATCAGTTAATTTTATATAATTATATTAATTATACTTAATTTGGTGAAGTTAATGAAAAAGAAATTAGTGATAGGAATTGTAGTTGTGGCAGTAATTGCAATGAATTTTGCAATTATGCTTGGAAATACGAACTGGAATCAGGGTACGCAAACACCTGAGATATCTCATCATATTTTTCCGAAGGCAAATCATGGGGTAATAAGGATAAACAGTGATTCGGATTTCACTTGGGCAAATGGTGTTGTGAGTGGAAGTGGAAGTGTATCATCGCCATACAAGATAAGTGGATGGACCATTGATGGCGGTGGAAAAGGAATAGCAATATACATAGGAAACACAACTAAGAATTTCACGATTGAGAACTGTGAACTTTTCAATGCTACTGGTGGCAATTTTGATACCTATCATCAGAATGCAGGAATAACAATATACAGTGCAAAGGCGAGTGATATATACATACAGACCAACACGATTCATGATAATAAGGGTGCGGGAATAGTAATAACCCACACAACAGTATCTGAGAAGTTGGACATAGGAGTTCCAGGAGTTGGCAACTCCATAAACAGGATATACAGTAATGGGCGGGCTGGTGTTTATTCGTCGTCCACAACAAATATCGTGGTTACATACAACAATATATGGAGCAATTACAATGGTGTGCAGTTTGGCTCTGTAGATACATTCACAATAACATGGAACGGAATAGGAGAGAACACTCATTACGGTATTTATCTTTCAGGTGCTAAGAATGGAAACATTTACAGCAATGTAATTTATGATAACAATGGTAGTAAAGATTATTATGATTCATCGCGTGTGCAGGCTTATCAATACGATTCATCAAACATAAACTGGTATGATACATCCAGTAAGAACGGAAATTACTGGCATGACTGGGCACAGAATAATGATACAAATTATGACAGAGCCCATAATAACTTTGTAATCCCATGGCCATTTAAATTCACTGGAGCACAGGACCCTTATCCTATGAAGGGAGTGCATCACGTTCCTATTTACATAAACACAACCGCCAACCCGGATGTTAATAACTCATTTAATATAGGAACAGGTGTGGTTGAAGGAGTTCGGGGTTATTATAATGGTTATGATGATTATTATTATGAGGTTCTTGGCTGGGAGATAGATGGAGGAAGCAGTGGATACGGAGTGTACCTGAATGACATTAAAAACCCACCATCGTTGGATATTCATAATTTAATAGTACACAATGTTACATCTGCATCAGGTGCCACGCAGTGGGAATATAAGGGTAATGGAATTGTTCTCAAAGATCTTGGTGATAGCCCAATTAATGTTTATGAGATCACCGAATACGGATGTGAGCATAATGGATTTGCGATTTCCAATACATCTTGGCTTGAGATTTATGGCAACTGGATATATCACAATGATGTAGGAATATATATAACTGGCACTTATTCATATCCAGATATATCTGGATGCACAGTGGATAGCAATACTCACTGGGGTATGTATGTGGATGCATCTCATAGCTGGATAAGGTTAGGGAACACGATATTTCAGAAGAATACAGTTGGAGTCCTGGTACCGGATGGAGTGAATGATACGGGTATGAAAATTGAAGAATCTTCTTTCTTCATGAACACACACTATGGACTTCAACTTGGAAAGAATACGAACTCAACGATAGCAGTGGTTGATAATATATTCTACCACAACAACGGGGCTGGAGATACTTATGACCCTTCTCATTTACAGATATACGCAGATGACCACAGCAATTTCACAAATTACGACGAGGATAGTCGTTGGATAGGCACGGGTAACTACTACCATGACTGGGTAAACGATAAAACTGTAAGCGGGAACACATATCCAATAGCAGGAGGAATTCTTGCAGATGAGGTTCAGGAGCATGTGGATTTTATGTACTATTATGTTTCACTGGATGACCATTTATATGAACCCATCTATGTGAACAGCACCAACATCAATTACCTTAGAGACTGGGGAACTGATGATGGAATAGTTGGATATGACAGCGGCACATATTACATAGTTGGATGGCACAACACGAAGAACTACACGAACAGCTGGGGAATCAATTATGGAATATATGTGCATGGCGATGGGGATAAATCATTTACCATATCAAATGTGCATATAAATAACACAGGATATGGAATTGATGTGTGGAACACCTATAGTGCAACGGTGAAGAACTCGGTTGTTGAGAACAACAAATATGTAGGTATATGGGAAGAATACAATCAGTGGAACCTTATTGAATACAACAGGGTGCTCAACAATAACTACGCCGGTATAGATGTACAGGGGGAATCTTTCTTTACAGATGTGTACGAAAACAGAGTTTACATGAACCAAGCTGACGGTATTGATCTTGAGGCAGTATCAAGTTCAGGATGGGGGATACTCGTATCTCAAAACTATGTGTTCGGTAACAGGATAGGCCTCAATGCTTCCAGCATATCGGATACCTTCATTGAAAACAATGGATTCGCTTGGAACCATCATTACGGCGTGGAATTGTATAACAGCAATGGTAATTATATTTACAACAATACATTCTATATGAATAATGGCTCATTTGACTCATACCGTTCGGGTTTGAGACAGGCATACGATTATGGAACCAATTACTGGAACGATTCTCACTATGGAAATTACTGGCTTGACTGGGCAAATAACAACGATACGAATGACCAGAACTACGATTGGATTGTGGACTATCCATATCATGTGTATGGAGGTAACAGTGAAGATGAGTATCCATATCTTTACAGGAGCCATGATGTAACAAGGATAGATAGTATCAACGATATTGACTGGGACCACGGATTTGTTGCGGGTGATGGAGAGCATTATCCATATCTCATGACAGGATTGAAATTCAATGGAAATAACCATGACTATGGAATATATGTAGGAAACATAAGTGGAAATGCAGAGATGCGTTTTGACTATGTGTTGGTCGCATCGGTATCTACAGGAGATGTAAACAATGATTATCACAGCGGTTCCGGAATAATAATTTATAACTTTGCAGGATGGGATTTCCAGATATACGATTCATCATCAGGGTACAATTACAATGATGGTATCGACATAATTAAATCAGGCTCTGTGGAAATGTGGAATTCTTACTTTGAAGGCAATTCATATGAGGGAGTTTACATTATTGATGGTTCCCACGGAATTACAGTAAGCGAGACAAATGCAAGTGGAAATGGTTGGGCTGGAATATATGCATCTGGCTCTCAGAATATACTGGTAGAGTATTCTAATGATGTGTCCAAGAAAATATACAAGAATGACTATGGAGTGATATTTTACCAAGTAAGTACCGGGGAAATAACGGAGAATAACATAAGTCAGAATACACATTACGGTGTGAAACTTATGTCCTCATCGGATGTAAAGGTATATAAAAATATATTTTACGAGAACAATGGCTCATCTGGAGATGGAACCTATGATTCAAAGCATATTCAGGCGTACGATGACGAAAGCACCGAATACACAAATTACTGGAATACAACCACCGTTGGAAATTGCTGGAGCGACTGGGACCAGAGCACACCGTATCAGTTGGATCCCGGTCCCAATTATGTGGCAAAAGATCATAAGCCGGGATGCGGCTTTGTGCCAGAGCTGAACATGGTAATTATAATATTCGCAATGTTGGGCGTGATTGCCCTATCCATCTATCGCAGAAAACACTAATTTTTTCTTTTTTATTTTTGTATCTTGAGAAAAAACGATGCTATGGAAATCTATAAATCGGGAAATTTATTCATGTATCTATGAGTATTCTCATAAAAGATGGCTGGATTGTAACGCAGAATGAAAAGAGAGAAATAAAAAGAGGAAATATTTACATTGAAGATAATATCATATCCGAAATCGGGAATATTCACAATGAAGCAGATTATATAATAGATGCAAAGAATAAAATTGTAATGCCAGGATTGATAAATACCCATAATCATGTTGCAATGACGGATATGAGGGGAATTGCAGATGATGTTTCTTTAGATAAATTTCTTGAGATAATGTGGAAAGAAGAATCAAAAAGGTGCAGGGAGAATATCCGTAGAGGTGCAAAATTGGGCATAGAGGAAATGCTACGCACTGGAACCACCACTTTTGTGGATATGTATTCTGATGAAGATATTACAGCGGAGGTTGTGAAAGAATATGGAATTCGTGGATATTTAGGATGGGCAGTTGTAAATGAGGATATAACCACGCAGAAGGGAAATCCTCTCAACAATGCAGAGAAATTCATAAGAGAATTCAGAAATGATCCTCTGGTAACTCCATTAATTGCCCCTCATGGAGTCTATACATGCAGCGAAGAAGTTCTTCTAAAATCAAAAGAAATTGCAGAAAAATACAATACTCTTCTAACAATGCATATTTCGGAAACTCGCAGAGAAGTTTATGAGCACAGGAAAAAATACGGAATGAGACCTGTTGAATATCTTGATAAAATCGGGTTTTTGAATTCCCGGTTAATTGGTGTGCATCTTGTATGGCTCACACTAAATGAGATAAAGATTCTGAGTAAGAATAATGTAAAAGTTTCTCACAATCCAACGAGCAATATGAAACTTGGAAATGGAGGCTCAATGCCTCTTGTGGAGATGCTCCAAAACAATATCACGATAACTCTCGGAACCGATAGTGCTGTGAGCAACAACAATCTTGATATGTTTGAGGAGATGAAAGTTGCAGCGATTCTCCATAAAAATGAGAGATGGAACCCCGCTGTAACGAATGCCCAGATGCTCCTTGATTTTGCCACAGTAAATTCCGCTAAGGCGCTTGGATTAAATGGGGGAAGCATTGAGGAGGGGAAACTTGCAGATTTGATAATTTTGGATGCTGATGAGCCAAATGCAAGACCCTTGAGAAAAGATACGGTTGTGTCAAATATTGTATATTCCATAAATGGATTGAATGTTGATACAAATATTGTGGATGGGAAGATTGTAGTGAAGGATAAAAAAATTAAAAGAGGTGGTAAAAATGGAACCTGAAGAAGTATTAAAGGAAATAGAGAGGTATCTGAAGGAATTGAGTGAGAAATAT
>CAZVSZ010000095.1:0-5288 GCA_964630095.1 uncultured Thermoplasmata archaeon
ACCCGGGTTCAAATCCCGGCGGGCCCGCTTAGAAAGATATAGAATAAAGGTTTAAAGGAAAAAGGATTTATATAGAATGGGTATATGGGAAAAGGAAAAAGGAGGTAATGAAAATGGCAGAAAAACCGCATCTGAATATCGTGTTCATCGGCCATGTTGACCACGGAAAATCCACGACTGTAGGAAGATTGCTCTACGAGCACGGTGAGATAGATCAGAGGATAGTTGACCAGTATAAGAAGGAGGCAGAGCAGAAAGGAAAAGCAACCTTTGAATTTGCATGGGTAATGGATAGACTGAAGGAAGAAAGGGAAAGGGGACTTACAATTGATGTTGCCCATAGAAAATTTATGACAGATAAATATTATTTCACGATAATTGATGCACCAGGGCACAGGGATTTCGTTAAAAATATGATAACTGGGACATCACAAGCGGATGCAGCAATCTTAATAGTGGCAGCTCCTGAGGGGGTTATGGAGCAGACAAAAGAGCATCTTTTCCTGGCCAGAACTCTTGGAGTGCCTCAGCTTATTATTGCGATAAACAAGATGGATGCAACACAGCCACCATACAGCGAGAAGAGATTCAATGAGGTTAAGGAAGAAGTTGAAAAACTACTGATGATGATCGGATGGAAAGATATACCTTTTGTTCCGATAAGCGGGTATTATGGGGACAATGTAATGAAAAAGAGTGAGAAGATGCCATGGTGGAAAGGTCCCAGTTTATTAGAACTTCTGAATAATCTGAAGGTTCCTCCAAAGCCCACCGAGAAGCCACTTCGTATTCCTGTAGAGGATGTTTACAGCATTACAGGTATAGGTACAGTTCCTGTTGGAAGAGTTGAAACTGGAGTGCTCAGGGTTGGAGATAAGATAACATTCATGCCTGCTAACAAGAGCGGGGAAGTGAAGAGCATTGAAATGCATCATGAACCTTTAAAGGAGGCTTATCCTGGAGATAATATCGGATTCAATGTTAGGGGAATTGGAAAGAAGGATATAAAGAGGGGAGATGTAGCGGGTCCAATTTCAAGTCCGCCTACTGTTGCAAAGAGTTTTACTGCACAGGTTGTGGTATTGAATCATCCCAGTGTAATAGCCCCCGGTTACACACCAGTTTTCCATGCACACACAGCACAGGTAGCATGTAAATTTGAGGAGATTATGAAAACACTCGATCCAAAAACAGGTGCAACTAAGCAGGAGCATCCAGACTTCATAAAGACTGGAGATATAGCAGTTGTGAAAATACTCCCAACGAGACCGATGGTGATAGAACCTGCGAAAGAACTTCCACAACTTGGAAGATTTGCAGTAAGAGATATGGGTCAGACAGTAGCTGCTGGACAGTGTATAGATGTTGAAAAGAAAACATTTTAATTTTTTTAATTTTTGGTGAGATAATGGTAGTATATAAGGCTAGAATAAGGCTAAGCGGCACAGACCATAAACGGGTTGAAGAAGTTTGCAATCAAATTAGAAAAATTGCTGAAAGAACAGGTGTGGAGTTGCATGGTCCCGTTACACTTCCCACAAAGAGGTTGGTAGTACCTATAAGAAAGGCTCCAGATGGTGAGGGAAGTGAAACATGGGAAAAATGGGAGATGAGAATACATAAAAGACTAATTGATATTGATGCTGATGAAAGGGCATTGAGACAATTAATGCGAATTCAAATCCCTGATGGTATCCATATTGAAATAGAACTTAAATCTTAAAAATTGGCGAGTTCGTAAACTTCTTCTCCATCCTTATAAACTCTTATAATTCCCTCACTTGAAACAACAAAACTGATTGCTTTTGTAAGTTTTGTAATTGATTGTGCAGCAAGATGTCTTCCCCCCTTGCCGTTTGCAATCCAATCATCAAATACTAAATTTTTTATGTAAGCCCCGCATGAGATAACATAGCCAGAATCATCTATTATTGTGGCACCATCCATTGTGGCAAATTCTCTTATTGTTTCAAAATTATCCTCGCGGAGTATATTTCTTTCTCCCTTTTGGAGTGAGGAAATGGGGTTTGCAATTTTCTGGATTATGTATTTTTTCACATTGTAAGCATCACCTATTACAAATAGCGCACCCGCCGGGCGTCCCTCATTCCCCCTTTTCACTATATTCATTGATAATCTGAGTACCATCTGCACAATTTCTCCTTTCACCCTCTCTTTTAAAATATCAAGAAGAGATATAAAATTTAGAGAGGATAAATTGAGGGACAGTTTATATTCTTCACCTTCTTTTTTGAATATAATTAGAATATAATCATCTTTTGAAATTTCATTTGTGTTAAGGAGATAGAATATCACATCTCTTATTATTTTCAAACTTTCAATATCTGGAAAAGTTCTGTAATCTGAGAAAATCTTTCTGATATTTTTTCTGAGTAAGAGCTCTGCACTGGGTCTTTTGTTTTTAGGATAAACTATAATAATATCCTTATCAATATAATCCCTTGCGATTTTTTCAGGATTTTCACCCATGATAACAATTTTGGTATAGTTCACATAGTTATCAAATGAATTCATCTATTTAATTTTAATGATAGGAAACAGGGATAATGTGATAGACATAACATCGTTTCAAATTTTGATAATCTTCATAGGTAGTAACAGGACAATTTTAATAATCCTCCGAATTAAGTAAATATTATGATACTCGTTGCAGAGAATGGTTTCAGGATGAGAAAAATATTTAATATGATATTCCGAGGGAAAAAAATTGAATATGTGAAAAACAGGGATGTTATGAAAGTCTACAGAATTAAAAAACCACAGGTTGTGATTATTTTATCTGCAAATATAGAGGATATTCAGATTGCAACTTTAGCCAGAATGATTTATAGGGATACGAAAATTATATGGATATCACCAAATAAAAGCATTAGAGATAAGGTTAAGAAATATGTAAATATCTTCTTTGCAATACCATTTAATTTAGATGACTTTGTATTGAAGATTAATGAACTTCAAAGAAGTTAATATCTTTCATATTTCCCTGATTTGTGTTCATCTCTCAATTTTTGATATATTATCCCGTTTTCAATTGCCATCTTCTCTATATTGTCTCCCTGTTTCACAACCTTTGCAGGAATTCCAAGAGCAAGGCTCTTTGGTGGGATTTTCATTCCGGATGTTATAACTGCACCCGCTCCTATTATACTTCCATCACCAATTTCAGCATCATCAAGAACCACAGAATTTATTCCCACAATAACATTATTTCCTATCTTAGCTGCATGAACCATTGCAAGATGCCCCACTGTTACATTCTCGCCTATTATTGTGGGCTTGTTGTGAGATACATGAATTACCACATTATCCTGTATATTGCTGTTTTTACCGATTTTTATATGAGATACATCGCCTCTAAGCACTGCTCCATCCCAGATACTAACTCCTTCATCAATCTCAACATCCCCGATTATTACTGCTGTTGGCGCTATATATGCAGATGGATGAATTTTTCTCATGGATGGGTATTGGAATGATGGTTATAATTTTTATCCCTCACAAGCACAAAAGGAATTATTGAGAGGATGATCAGACCTATTATGAAAAGTGCAATGCCAACTCCAAACATATCTGCAAATACTCCAAGCAAAAATGCAAAAATAGATGCTATTATCATTTTAAGTTGAGATTCAACACTTAACCCTGATGCCATCACTCTTGAGGATATTCTATCACTTATATATGCAACATTCATTGGTCTCCTTATGTTATGAAGAATATGAATTCCGATGAAGAGAAGAATTGAAATGAGGGAGAGAGTTAGATAATAACTCAATCCTGCAAATAGTATTGATAGAGTGCCAATTAAAAGTGTTATATTTATTGCCATGGTAATTTTTCTGAATCTTTTCACAATTTTATAAGAATTTTTTGAAGCATAACTTGAGAGCAGATAAAGAATAAAATAAATTAATCCAATAACAACTGCAGTTCTCTGAGAGCCGCTTAAAAACAAAAAAATTGGAATGGATAAAGCAAAGGATTTTAAAATTGGCTGAAGATAATCCTTCGTTGATGAAAATCCAGAGTCAAATGATGAGGAATTAAGCATGGCTCTTAATGCTTCTCTATTTTTGAATATGTTTACAAAATCTCTCAGTGTCAATTTAATCTGTTCTTTTATTTTTTTACTTTTTTTAATTTCTCCATCAAGATATTTTGGATATGTGGCAAGATTTATAAAATCAAGAATATATGGGATTATAGTAACAATGAATATGGCACGATAGTTTCCGGTGTAGAATACAACTCCCGCTGCTAACAGCGAATTTATTGCAGAGCCAAATTGCGATGCACTTCTTGTGCTTCCGTAGTATTCAACTTTCTTATCCTCAATTCCTTTTATTTTCAAATATTCAAGAATCATTGCCTTGTGGGTGCCACTTCTGTATGCATCACCAAGCCCGTATAGAACCATAGCAAATAGAAATAGATAAAAATTTGAAAAGAAATAGAATATGGAGAAAGCGAGTATGTATGAAAAGAAAGCCATAACCATGGATTTTCTCCTGCCAAAAGCATCCGCATACACGCCAGTTGGAATTTCAAATAGATTTGTGGAGAGCATCTGGGTTGCATACAGTATTCCTATCTGTGTATAGGATAATCCCGCAAATCGGAAAAATAGAATTAAGAAAGGCTCAAATAGCCTAAGATTTTTCAAAAATCCGTAAAGCGAAAACCGGTAGAACATCCTATCCTTCGGAATCAATGTATGTAAATACAATTATTGTTATTAAAGTTTTATCCATATTTAATGCTTTGTCGCGTAATCTCATAGAAAACATGAAATATAAGATATGCATCCCGATTCGCTTTTTGTATTTTTGGGATATCTTTATTTATTCATCCACAATTACAGGATATTAGAAGGAATGTGCAAAAGTTTATCTGAAATAATCCACGGTTTTCCAATACCAGAGCACAGTGCAATACAGAGGAGGCTGAATGGAAAATTTGAGAGAGGGAAGGGGAATATTCTAATTGTAAATTCAACGGAATTCCAAATGGAAAAAACACTGGCTAAACGTCCAAATTTCACCTTGCCCTGTTTTTAAGTGAGAAATAGACAAATAACCACACTTGAAATTACCACACCAAAAACTTAATCAATATAAAAATCATATACTTTTTGAGGCGACTATCATGGGCTCTCTAAAGAGTAATGGTAGTTTCGTAGGTGAGCAACGCATCATTTTGCCAAGAAAAAAGAGAGAAAAACATACAGCGAAAGTGGTTGTGACAGGGATTTTAGTAATTGTGCTATT
>CAZVSZ010000096.1:0-5275 GCA_964630095.1 uncultured Thermoplasmata archaeon
TTATGTATTGCTCTCTGAACAACCTCACTCATGGAAGGATGGATATGCATAGCCCTGAAAAGTGGAACTGCGCTTCCATCAGGGGTATACATGAGATTGATTATCTCATGAATCAGTATTGATGCTTCCGGTCCAACTATGTGTGCTCCCAGTATTCTGAAAGATTCTTTATCAACAATTATCTTTACAAAATAATCCCTGACCCTCATTGCCTCCCCCATTGCCGTATTCTCGTATTTGTAATATCCAACAAGTATATCGTGTTTTTTCATTGCCTCCTCCTCTTTCATACCCACACCTGCAACCTGTGGATGTGTGAATATGGCGTGTGGAACTGCATGGTAATCCATCGGAATTCTTTTTTCTCTGAATGCATTGTAGAATACAATTTCAGATTCTTCATTGGCAACATGCTTGAACATGTATTTTCCGTTGGCATCCCCGCATGCCCAGATATTCTCCTTACTGGTCTCCATAAATTCGTTGGTTATTATCCATCCATGCCTGTCCAATTTCACACCGCTCTTTTCAGGAGTTGTTATATCTGAATTTGACCTCCTACCCGTTGCCACAAGAATCTCCTCTCCATCAATCTCCACTGACTCTCCATCCTTGTTTTCCGCAACTACTATCTTTTTGCCCATTCTCTTTCTCACCTCCTTTGCCCTGTAACCAAGATGGAATTTCATGTAGGGGGATAATTCTCTCATGACAAGATTTGATATTTCTTTCTCCTCCGTGGAAATTATGCGGGGAAGCATCTCCACTATCTTCACATCAGTGCCCATCATAGCCATGAAATATCCAAGTTCCAAGGCAACATATCCACCTCCAATTATAACTATACTCTTTGGCAATTTTTTGAGCGTGTAGAAAATTTCTTTATTTGTTATGTATCCCACATCTTCAAGACCATCAATTGGTGGGATTAATGGACGGGAGCCATTGCACAGCAGAATCTTATCTCCGTAAATTTCCTTTCCATTCACATCCACCGTATGCTCCTCCACAAATTTTCCAGTGGTATTGTAATAATCTATTCTCGGATGCTTTCTCAAACTCCTCTCAATGGCCTTGCTCTCATCATCCACCTCCTTCTGAACCCTCCTCAGTATCATTGAAGAATCAATACTTTTTATTTTCACATCCATGAAAAACTCTCTGCTACGATGAATATTATGAACAATTTCCGCAGGATAAATGAGCATCTTTGATGGTATGCATCCCCTTGTCAGGCAAATTCCTCCAGCCTTCTCATTCTCTATGACTGCAACCTTTAATTTTGGATTGTGAAGCAGGGCAGAAACTATGTTCATTGACGAACCTGTTCCGAATGCAATTATATCATATTCCTTCATAATAATCCCGGAATTCCATATTGTTCCTGTATTTATTATTTTTGGGACAATTCTGTCCAGCGTGTTCTCCGAAAAAAGATAATTCAACTTAGCCTTAAAGGGGGAACATTTAAATTCTCCCATGCCATAACATAAGTGTGAGATATGTAACCACGCGTAAATGGGCAATCCCCCCGAATGCAGAAAACCTTTTCAACGAGGCAAAGAGCCTTATTATTATTGGGAGCAAAGGCTCACCTCTTAAGAAAATAGCAATAGATATTGCAGAAGAATTATCAAAAAAGCATGCTGTCTTTTATTTTTCTTTCAGAGGAAAAGAAAGCCCATTCAAAACTAGCGGTATAAAGGGAAGGGAGAGAAAGATAAGCACAAAATATCTTGATTTTTTCAATCTCAAGCACTCGCCGGAAGATGTTCATCCCATCTACGATTTTTCATCAAGAATCCCAAGAAATTCTGTGATATTTATAGATGATTTTGATGACCTTGTTCTTTCCTTCAGAATGTGGGAGGATAACCTGAGCCCAGAGGAGCTTCTTTACCTGATCCAGAAGGATATTGTTGAAGATTCACATATAAGTGTTTTGATTCCCACATCCTATGACAGGGAAGAGATATATCGCATAGCAGACATGGTTATGAAGATTGATGATAAGAAAATAAACAATCACACAGTAAAGATTCTCAGGGTTATATTTTCATCCATTGATGAATACCTTATTTCGCAAAGCGGTGATGGATATCTATTTCACTCTCCCGGAGGAATTCAGGAGTCCAAGGCTAAGAAGGTGGATATTAAAAAAGATGGAAAGGGGTATATCTCAACAGGGATTGAAGACCTTGACAACATGCTTGATGGTGGCTTTAAGCCCGGAAGCTATAATGTTTTTGAAATATCCAAGGATGTTTTGAATGAGGCATATAGACCTATTATCTATTTGATGGCAATAAACAACATAAAAAAGGGAAGAGGTGTTCTTATAGCCCCAGCTGAGAGCAGTTCTTCTGAGGATTATTTCTCCGAGATACATGCCCATGTGGATGAGGAGAAAATAAAGTACCTGAAAATACTGAGAAGCACACCCATAGAAGAGAAAAAGCCATGGTTTGTTGATGGCTATTCCCAATCGGTGGATGGCAGATTTGAAGTCTGGAAAATGGTAATGGAGCATATGATGAAGATGAGCAATGGAAGCGTTATAGATATAACAGAATATGGTGCGATAGAATCCACATTCTCAAAGAACGATGTGGTTAGACTTGTAAGTCAGGGTGTAAAATGGATGAGCGAGTGGGGGAGTGTTGGCATAGGTGTCATTTCCGAGGAGAGTGAAGTGAAAAACAAACTTATGTATCTATCCCACCGATACCTGAAAATAAGAAACATAGGATCCATATATTGCATTGAGAGTATAAAGCCTTCAATAAATCCAAGGATAATAGACATAGAGGAAAAAGGCAAAAAAATAAAGATAAAGTTGAGGAGGATAATATGAAGATACCAACAGGAAACACCAAGATGGATATACTTTTAAATGGTGGTTTTGAGAAAGGCAGCAACATGGTGTTTATGGGAAGAAGCTTCACGGGAGTGGAACTTTTTCCAATATACTTTCTCTCAAAGGGCACGAGGGTTGGAGAGCATGCAATTGTAGTAACAGTAGATATGCCCTATGATAAGGTGCGTGATTCAATTGAGAGGTTTAAGGGGGATATGACCAAGGTGTTTATAATTGACCTTTACTCCTTACCTTCGGGATACATGGATTTAAATTTCAGAGCAAAAAATACTATATTTCTGGAAAACAGATACAGTGGAGATTCCCTGCTTCAGAAGGTTAAGGGAATTGCGAAAACCCACAAGCCATATCGGATTCTCCTTCCAATTTCTTCACTTCTTCTCCGTCTTTCAGCCATAGAGGTGACAAACCTCGTTGAGCGCATCAGCGCATTAGTGAGGAGTGACTATTCTCTTGGCTTTTATATTATCAACACAGGCATGCATGGTGAGGATATAATTGAGCGATTTCTCAGGCTCATGGATTCATACTTTGAATTTTCAAGTAGAGAGAGCAGTAACTATTTTCGCATTGTAGGTATCTCAGATGTTAAGACTCACAACTGGATAGCATTCTCAGAGGAGATGAATGATATATCGCTGGAATCATTTGCTCTATCAAAGATAAAATGAGTTTCTGGCACTCTTCCATCCATTTTATTTTTTCTTCCCGTTCTAATATTGATGAGGAAAATAAATTAATATAGAGAAACAAATTATCCACCATGCTTGAAAAATACATTGAGATGTTCCATGGAGATATCATAAATGTAAGAGATTGCAGGATTGAGGATGTCCCAAAATACCTTATGAAAAATCAGGAAAAAATCGTGTATTTTGAAAATATAAATGGATATCGTGCTGCGGGAAATATCTGGAGTAAGAGGTTGAGATTCAATAGAGCACTGGGAGAGAATTTGATTGAGATGATGATAAAGAGCATAGATAATCCGATGAATTATAATATTCTTGATTTTGATATGAAGAGTGAGGAACTCTCACTTCTTGAGCTTCCATTTCCAAAATACTTTGAAGGGGATGGTGGAAGATACATTACCTCCGGGGTTGTATTTTCAGAATACGCAGGAAAAAGAAATGCTTCATTCCACAGAATAATGCTACTTGATAATAGGAGAGGAGCAATAAGATTGGTTCCGAGAGATTTATATACCATGCATAAGAATGCTGTTGAGCATGGGGAAGAATTAAAAATTGCAGTTGTAATAGGTCTTGAGCCAAATGTTCTTCTTGCAGCAGCCACTTCCGTGGATTATTCCGTGGATGAGGTGAAAATTGCCTCCTCCCTGAAATATTTTTCAGAGGGTAAAAAAGAGGTTATGATGCGTGCTCCCAATGGAATATATGTGCCATATAACTCCGAATTGATTCTTGAAGGACGCATAACCGACGAGTTTGTGGATGAAGGTCCATTCCTGGATATCACCAGAACCTATGACATTGTGAGGAAACAGCCAGTGGTTGTATTTGAAAAGTTCTACCACAGAAAAAATCCCATATTTCATATTCTCCTACCCGGTGGTTACGAGCATTACAATTTAATGGGCTTGCCCCGTGAGCCCACAATATTCAGAGAGATAAAAAAGGAGGGAGTGGATGTTTTAGATGTTCGCCTGAGTTATGGGGGCTGCTCTTGGCTACATGGAATTGTGAAAATAAGAAAAAAGAATGAGGATGATGGGAGAAGAGCGATAATGGCAGCATTCAGAGGGCATAGATCTCTCAAGCATGTAGTTGTGGTGGATGAAGATATAAATATAGATAATATGGAGGATGTGGAATATGCAATTGCGACCAGATTTCAGGGAGACAAGAATTTAATATTATTGAAGGAGAGGGGAAGTTCCCTTGACCCCAGCAAATACAATGGAAATATCACGACAAAATTGGGGTTTGATGCCACAATGCCATTAGGGGAGAGAGAAAAATTTGAGAGGGTAAAGTTTTAAAATATTGTAAGCAAGTCTCTTATCAATTTTTTCACAAATTCATCGTCTTTCAATTTCTCACCTTTAATATCCAATTTGAAAATCAAATTCTTATCCTGTGGTGTGATGTTCCAGTCCACAATTTCAATATTAAAGTATTTATATGTATTAACTAATTTATCAATATTGTCCTTTCCAAGTTGGCTTAATTCCAATGTTATGATTATTTCATCATCTTTCTTCGGATGTATGCCAATTTTCATAAACATCACCTATTTCATACTCCCACAACCCCGAATTCCTTCCTTTTATTTCATAATTTCCATACCCAGATATGCCCCATCGCATAAACAATATGAAAAAATATATTTCATAAGAAACATGGGGTAGCCATGGAAATATACATAGCATTT
>CAZVSZ010000097.1:0-5237 GCA_964630095.1 uncultured Thermoplasmata archaeon
TTAAAAAGAAGTAAATTTTCATTTCCGATAAAATGGGCCTGTGGGGTAGTTTGGACATCCTGAGGGTCTCCGGAAGTTCATAGAAAAATGGTAATCTGTAAAGTTTTTGGGGGAAACCCTCAACCCGGGTTCAAATCCCGGCGGGCCCGCTTCTATACATGGAAAACTATAAATCTTAAAAAACTATTAAACCCTTGATGAAAGAGATTGAAATAGTAAATGACCCCCAGGTGATAAAGGTAATTATCGAAGACACAAGGTCTAAAATTTTGCGACTTTTAAGATTTAGGGATATGACAATATCTGAAATGGCATCAATTTTGAATAAGGATATATCTACAATTTTTAGACACATAAAAAAACTTGAAAAATATGGACTTATAAAAGTTACAGGAGAAAGAAAGATACATAATGTTCCTGAGAAATTGTATGGAAGAACTGTGAGAACCATAATATTAGCACCAGAGTCCTATGAAAAAAATACTTTTATAAAGAGATATGCTGAAAAAAGGGTAATAAATATAAAGAACGCTCTTGAAAAGATGGGTTATTATGTTGAAAGTAATGATGAACTTTATAAATTTATCCTATACATAGATGAGTTATCAACAGAAAAAATAGAAAAACTTCAAAGGGATATGGATTGGAATGACCTCTGGAGATTAAGGGAGATAATTACTATTTTGAGCATGACACCTGAGGATATTGAAAAATTGAAGAAAATAGTTCATTCGCCCAAAATTTGAATTACAACATTTCTTCTCCTTTTTCTTATATCCAATTCAAGAAAAATTATCTGCTGCCATGTGCCCAATGTCATTTTTCCATCAACAATGGGAACTGTCAAATCGGGCTTTATGAAACTTGCCCTCACATGGGAGTGCCCGTTTCCGTCATGCCATGTCTCCTCATGATGATAATATTTGTTTTTGGGAAAAAGCCTCTCCAATGCTTCGGGTATATCCTTTTTCAAACCCGGCTCATATTCTGTGGTGCTTACCGCACATGTGGAACCAACACAGAAAACAGTAACGATACCATTTTTTATTCCTGATTCATCAACTATGCTTTGAACCTTCTCCGTTATATCAATTATATCCACCTCTCCCTTCGTGCTGAGCTCTATTTTTCCAGTATAAATTCTCATAGAAATCACCTCACCTGATATCCACAGCAAGATGGGTGCTTACTTCGCTAACTCTTCCAAATTGTTTTACGAATTCCGCTGCAATTTTCTCATTTTTTGCATCAAATACTATGACAACATCTGGCTTTCCAAATATATCCATTTTCTCCCTTATTTTTATTCCATCGGGGATTCTCATATTCTTTATCACATGGTACAAATCGCTGTATCTCTCCGCAGTTGCAGTTGCAAACATTATGAATAACATAAATGGGAGAAATTTTGAAAGAATATAAAGGTTGCTCTCAAAAATAAAAATAGAAAAAAATTGTAATTTCAATGTTTTCTCCTATATATCCGGGCAGATATGAAGGCAATAGGTATCAAGAATGCAATGACTCCAAAGTTAAACTCTGGAACTGTACCAGTCACTGCGTATATCTGCACTGAGTATCCCGTCGTGATGAGCATCTCATTTTCAATTCCATCACCATTGTAATCAAACTGGTTCCAATCAGTTTCTGCAGTAATTACTGTAAATGGTTTAATATCTGTTGATTCTGTATCATTCTCCACGCTACCAGTCCATAACAGTGAACCATCTGCACCAGATAATATTCTTATGTAGTTCCAGTAGTGAGCGGGATGATAGTATATTTCAACTAAAACATCGTTTGTTCCATCTCCGTTTATATCCCCAATTGAGAGGGCATAAGAAGACCAGTTTTTATAATCTTCGTTATTTATTCCTGTAGATACTTTTGATGTCCATATTGCGCTTCCATCCTTCATGGATAAGGCACTCACATTTACATAAACTGCAGTTCCATCATTGTGATATCCCTCAATGGCTATACTATCCTGAAGACCATCACCATTAATATCCGACAGTTCCTTTAAGGTGATTGTACCGGGGAAGCCACCAACCAGATTCTTATATGTCCCATTCCATAGAACATTACCATTTTTGGGGTCAATTGCAGTTACATTTATATTCTTCCCTGTGGAAGTTTCATTTTCTCCTATAATGTATATATCCCACACATTATCGCTGTTAATATCATTTGTGGATAAATATATCTCGTATTCATAACTCTGATTTACCAGCGGGATGCTCCACAGCGATACATTGTTACTTATATCCCAGCACAATAGTTCTGTGTTGTTATTGTCAATGAATATGTCTCCATTTCCATCGCCATTCACATCCACTGTTTCGTAGAGTGTATGCCCCAGAGATGTCTTATTATCAGTATATATGGGGTACATCACAAACTTTTTCTCGCCAAGGGATGCATATCCAAGAACCATTCCATCCGATTTTATGAAATATGCCCGTGTTTCATTGGTTTTGGTGTTTATGGTTGGTATTGAGAAATCCACTCTCTGGTCATGGTTATAATCAAACTGAGAGGTAAGCGGAAACGGAAAGCAGGATAGAGGTGAGGAAATCATCATTACGCCTGGTATCGTATTATTCCACAGTACATTTCCAGTTTCTGCATCAATGGCAGTGAGCGTTGTATTTCCAGCAGAGGCTGTGAGATTGACAAATAGTATATCTGCGTTAACACTGTTTAGACCCCATCCATTGAAAGAGGTTATATCGGTACCCATGGTTGGATAACTCACTGAGCCTAAGTTTTTCTCAGTTTTATTCCAGACAGTATTCAAGTTTGCATCCATCATGAGCCACTGGATTTCTGTAATTCCATAATTTCCATATACAGGTGCCACATAGTAGCCTGTATAGAGAAGATAACTATTTCCATCCCATGAGAGAGGATGAAATGTGGATTCATAGAATTTTACTGAGCCAGTAACTATTCCAGAACTCAGTTGTGATGGTATGTCAATACCCCGGTATGTTTTATTTGCAAGAGTTGTGTTATCCACCTGATATATTGAAACCCTTTTATTATTTGAATGATTGGTAAATATTACCCAGTCATGCTCTGATACCGGTGTTCCTGTGGAATTTAGTATAGTATCACCCCAAAGTTCTGGCTCCAATGCAACAGTATCACCATTCTCCACATATCCTGTATCTGTAAAGACATTACTTGCAAGAACATATCCATTTGTTCCGTTCAAAATTTCAATTTCAAATGTTCCGCCTGAATAATTCTCTATATTCACCATTATCTCCGCTTTATTATCTGAATTTGTATCTATATACTGGTAAGCTGACCAATTTTCCGATGTTCCATTGAGTTCTTTTCCCTGATATGTCCATACTTCCTCTGGCGAGAAGGAACTGTTCGCTCTATTGTTGCCTGCAGCAATACCTATGAACACTGCGCTTCCTGTCAGTATTGCCACTATTACCAACGCACTTAATATTCTCATTATATATCACCAGAGGAGGTATATATTTTTAATATAAAACTTTGTTTGTTTTAAAGCGATAATCTTTTTTATTTTCAAAATACATAACCCCCTATGTTTGAGAAAGTAAAGATTGACGAAAGGGGATATTTGAGGGTTCCGAAGGACAGATTGATGGAATTTGTAACAGAGGTTTTTGTAAAATTAGGAGTACCAGAGGATGATGCAAAAATCGTGGCGGACAATCTTGTCACGGCGGATTTACGGGGAATTGAGAGCCATGGAGTTCAGAGATTGAAAAGATATGTGGACGGAATAAAAGTGGGGGCAGTGAATATACACCCAAACATAAAAATTGTGAAAGAATCTCCAGTGTTCGCAGTGCTTGATGGGGACGAAGCCCTTGGGCAGGTTGCTGGATATAGAGGAATGAAACTGGCAATTGAAAAGGCAAAGAAGGTTGGAGTTGGTATGGTCGGTGTGAGAAACAGCAATCACTATGGCATTGCAGGTTACTATGCATAC
Source organism: uncultured Thermoplasmata archaeon (assembly GCA_964630095.1). Lineage (GTDB taxonomy): Archaea > Thermoplasmatota > Thermoplasmata > Thermoplasmatales > Aciduliprofundaceae > CAZVSZ01. The sequence continues at coordinate 3,980 of CAZVSZ010000097.1, forward strand.
ATGGCTGTTAAGGAGGAACTTATTGGAATGAGCATGACAACTTCAAGACCACTTGTTGCCCATACGGGTGCAATGGAGAAATTTTTAGGTACAAGCCCAATATCCCTTGCTGCTCCCGTAGAGGGAAGAAGATCATTTCTTTTAGATATGGCAACCAGTGTGGTTCCCAGTGGCAAGGTTGAAGTTTACAGAAGAAAAGGGAAAAATGTTCCAGAAGGATGGGCAATAAGCACGGAAACGGGGGAGATAATAACAGACCCAAATGAAATATTAAGTCCTAGGGGTACAATACTACCACTGGGAGGACTTGGAGAATTGACAGGGGGACATAAGGGATATGGATTGAGTGCAATGGTTGACATTCTTGCAGGGATATTGAATGGTGCAACATGGGGGAAGCATGTCGGTGGAACCAGCGACAAGGGCAGTGATGTTGGACATTTCTTCATGGCTATTGACCCTGGTGCTTTTGGAGATAAGGAAGAATTCAAGAAAAACATGAAAAAATTCGTAGAAGAATTGAAGAGTGCAAGGAAGCATCCCAAATTTGATAGAATATGGGTCCATGGAGAGAAGGGATTTTTAACCATGGATACAAGATTGAAAATTGGCATCCCGATTTATAAGAAAGTGGTGGCAGAGATGAATGCAATAGCAGAGGAACTCGGTGTAAAGCCTCTTGAATAATTTTCAATACAAATTTTTTTAAACAAAATATACATAACCCCTTCAAGGTGAATATGATGGAAGAAGAAGAGATAGAATTCTGCACCTCATGCGGAAGAGGACTTGATGAAGGTTCAGTTGTGTTCAGATGCCCAAATTGCGGGGCTTTGATTGCCAGATGCTCCCATTGCAGAGAGCAGTCCATACCGTATAGATGTCCGAATTGTGGATTTGAGGGACCTTGAGGTGAGTTGAATGGGTGATGTTCTTGTAACTTACAAGATTATGCCAGATGGCGTGGATGTGGATCTGGATAAAATGAAGGAAGATATAAGTGGGAAAATTGGGAATATTGCCAGGATTGTGAGTTTTGATGTTCAGCCAATAGCATTTGGATTGAAAGCGTTGATTATGAAAGTTATAGTTAAGGATGAAGGAGGCATTACGAATAAATTGGAAAATTTACTCTCTTCCATAAACAATGTTCAGGGAGTTGTTGCCCAAGAGGTAACTTTAATTTGAAAAAAGTGCTTTCTCGCACAAATAGATAGAAAAATCTTAAATACAAATATTTTATAATCGTCTTGCCCGG
>CAZVSZ010000098.1:0-5230 GCA_964630095.1 uncultured Thermoplasmata archaeon
TGGAATAATATTAATTGCTGTGGGAGCATATATGCTCTGGATTATTCTGAGTTGATAAAAAAATTAATAAAATTTAAAAGGGGATATATAATCTCCAAACTTATCTCTTGCTTCCTTTAATCTCTTTTCCTCAGCGTCCAGTTCCTGGTACAATTCATCGGGAACATTATCCATCTCGCCGTATATTTTCCTTATTCTTTCAATTTTTGCAAGCAACTCTGGAATCCTTATGGTGAACTGCTTCTCGTAATCCTCTTTCCTGTATTCTCTTTTGAATACCTCCCTGAAAAGTTTCTTCAAATCTTCGTATTTGGGAAGATAGCCAATTGGTGTTTCAATAGCATCCACTTCATTGTGAACTCTCAAATCCATCCATTTCAACCATATCTTCTTGTCAAGTTTCTCATTTAGGTAATTTCCATCCTTGTCCTTGAGGAAATAATTAACCGCAAATATCTTTGGTGGCTTCTCCATTTTCTTTCCGAAATCAAGATAGTTGCGGAGATATCTCCCAAGATGCACAGACATGAAATCCAGAATTGACATTATGTTGAATTTTCTAACTCCCTCTTTTCCCAATGTTGCCGCTGTTGTTTCCGATTCTATTGATGCACCCTTCATAATCACTCCATGCTGCCAGTTGAATGATTCACATACCGGGGGCCATGTATCCGAATCTCTCCCTCCAAATATCATCCCACTTAATTTTACACCATTTTTTGCATCCAGTGCATCCCTGTCAAGATTTGGAAAATAAAACAAGCGGGCTGTGAATCTTGCATTCTTATTGCTCGGTGGAATCTCATTTCCCTCCTTATCTCTCTTTCCTCTCCACCATTTTCCACTGTGATTTTCTCCCTCATCTGGTATATCCTCGCCCATATCATTCCAGTATGGTATCCCATCCTTTACAAGAAGATTGGTGAATATTATCTCCTGTGGTTTGTGAAGAACTTCCCAGATATACGGGTCATCTTTTTTGTTTATTCCCTGGATTATTCCAAATACTCCATATTCAACATTCACCGCCCTTGCTTCTCCATCAATTATCTTTATCAGTGATAAATCATCTCCAACTAATCTCTCGCCTATCAGCATGCATGTTGATGTTTTTCCGCACATGCTTGGGAATGCACCTGTGAAATAACTGACCCTTCCATTTTTTCCATTCACACCCATCAGAAACATATGCTCTGAGAGCCAGCCTTCCTTCACGGCATGATTTATTGTCATTCTGAATGCTGGCTTTTTCAAGCCTATTGTATTACCTGCATACTGCGTATTCAAAGCGAAGGATATATCATCTTCTAAATCAATGAATATTCTCCTCTTCTCCAAATTCTTGCTTACCTTACGCTCATCCAATTCCCCCGCAGAATGAACAAACTTGAGAAAATCAGTATCTGGATTCTCAACGAATACATCGTACGCTTTTCTGTAAAGTATGAATTCACTGTGGGCAACATACGAAGAATCAGTTAACTGAACTGCAGGAACCATGAACGGTGAATTTTTTGGTCCAAGAGAGAAGAAAAGAATAAAGAGTTCCTTACCTTTCATAATTCCATCCATTATTTCCCTTGCTTCTCTTAATCCTTCTTCCCTTCTCATAGTTCTAAGATATGGTAATTTTTCGCCATGGGGAGTGAGAATATATGTGTGCTTTTTATCCCTTGCCTGGTCATAGTAGTTATCGTAGTGAACAGTATGCCCCGGGTTTTTCAATTTTCTCTCCTCACCATATTCAATTGCTTTATTCCGAATATACTTCTCGTCTTCATCGCTGTCAGTTGCCACAAAGATCTTGCTTGGCTTGCAGAGTTTTATGTACTCTGATAGAAAACCGTACAGTTTTTCATTTTTTATTTTCTCTATTTTCTTGTAATTTTTCTCATCCATTACCTCTTTAAGATATTTCAGGGGCATTTAAATCACTGATGGGGGATATGGCAAATATAACTAAAAATGTTTTGATAATGCCCTTTCAGAAAATATTTTAAGGATAAATGTCCATGGCAGTGTGTGAATTGCCTAAGAATACACAATCTCAGAAGAAGGAGAATTGATAATAAGCGAGTTAATGATTTCATTGAAGAATGTGATGAGAAAAAACTATACATTCTTGACATAGACTCATATCTTGGTAGGGAAATGAATTTTAAAATTTATAGGGAACTTGAAGGTATATATGAACTCTGGATAGATTCCGCGCCAAGAACAAATGAGGATGTGATGGATATTTTAGTATCTGGGGGGGATGTTGCAGTAATTATGAATGAATTTTTAAGAAAAAGAGAAATGGAGAAAATAATTGAGATAACAGATAATATTGCCCTCAAATCTATATTCATAGATAATTTGAAAAAATTTATTGAACTCGGGGGAAAGATAATTATATCCTCAGTGAATATGGGATATGAGATTAAAGATGTGGAATTGTATACTATGAGAAATAGGGAGGTGTGTGAATGGAAGACCTGAAATCCGCTGTGGTTTACTTGGTGGGAAAGGGGAAAAAGAAAATAGTAGAAGAGGATTTTGTAAAAATATTCTCTTACGATATGGGATGGATTCCACCAGATTATGCAAGAAGACTATTCAAGGCATGTGTTGATGCAAAACTTCTACAGAAGAAAAATGAGCATTATGAGCCAACTTTTGAAATAGGGGTTATCAGCCTTCCCTTGGATTTTAGAATATCCAAAGATGATGTTGATAGATACACCACGAATGTGGATGTTTTTACATTGATTCTTGATTACATTACAAAGATGCTGAAAATAAGCAGAAGGGATGCTCTCATGGAGATAAATAGAATTAAAAGAGATGTAAAATACATAACAATTGATATTGCATCCCTGATATATTGCAAGGAAAATTCTCTTGACTGCTCCCAGTATTATGATATGGTAGAGAGAAAATTGGTGATGTAATATGGAGTACTTCCTCTCCCTGCTTAAAAGACTGAATATTGACGAAAAGCCATACATGAAGGAATTTCTGAGAGTTAAGCAGATGAAATACACTCCAATTCTTGAGGTAATGGAAAAATTTAACGGCAGACCTTACAGCAGTTTTTATGAGTTCTTAGATATGGATATTAAGACACTTGAAATAATATTCACCGCTCCCAAAAAATGGGGAGTGTGGTATTTCAATGACCCTATTAAGGAGATAAGAATGCTTCCAAATGGTGCTGGCTCTTTTATTGTCTTGGATGGAGAAGTCACCCCTGCAAACTGGATTGTAGATAGAAAAGATTTTAAAAAGGCAATGATAAGGTTTATAGTTCAAAGAGCCTCAAAAAAAGGTGCGTATGGGCTTCTAACTCCCCAGGGAATTTTTAATTTAGTGAAAGAGGGGATAATCCCTCATGTCCTCAGGATTCTCATATACACCCAAGAAAGAAGATATAAAATTGATATTAATCTTCCAAAAAGTGAGGCTTTTGCAGACTTCAGATGGGAGAAAATACCGTATAAAATCTTAAAAAGAAGAAGTGTAAAGGAATATCTGCTATTTGATAGAATTTATTCCTCTTTAAATATTCCAATTTTCAGCAAGATGATTTTTGAATCCCTTTTTGAGTCAGATGGTCTGGATCTGGAAATTCTTGCTCTGATATTTGATGTCCCAGATGACATTATTAAAAACAATATAGGCGTGTTAATGAAATACAATTTAGTTGAAAAGAATGACTCTGAAATTTATTATGTCAAACTTCCGAAGCCTTCTCAGTAAATTTCATCCCATCATCTATCTTTCCAAGTTCCATTGCAATATCCGCTGCAAATTCGTACTCTCTCCTTCTTAAATTCCTATCCTCAATCTTATCTATAAGTTCCAATTCCTTTTTTATGAAAAAATAGCCCTCTTCCAAGTTATTTTCATTTAGATAAAAAAGAGATAAAGAGTGAAGAGTATCCACCTGTCCTTTTATATGTCCCTCTTTGACAAATATATCCAGCGCCTTATAAAGATAGTCAAGTTTGCGGATATCATCATAGAGCATTGCAAAGTTGCTGTATGTTGCGCCTAATGCAATCTTGTCATTCATCCTGAGAAATATCTTCTCTGCCCTCTTAAACAATTCCTCGGATTCATCATTCTTCCCAATGAGATATTTCAGTATCCCAAGATTACTCACCAAAATACCTTTATTTTTCTCATCATCTTCCTTCTCAAGCCATGCCTCAACTTTCTCAATGTCTTCGTTTATTCTTTTTATGAACTTATTTACCTCATCTATATTCTTCTGAACTTTTTCATTTTCTTCCCCTTCGGTATTCTCAAGAGCAATATCAAAATAATCAAGAGATTTGTAAGGCATGTGAAGGAAATAAAGGCAAAGACCTGCAAAATTTGCATTGTAAGAAATTCTTTCTTTATCTTTCATATCCTCCGCTTCTTCAAGCATGTCCAGGAATATTTCCAGTGCCTTTTTGTAATTCTCACGACTGAAGTATTTGAGAGCATCATTCTCGTCCATAAATCAATAATTCATTAAGAGATTTAAATCTTTACCCTTCGCTCTGTTATCTCAAGAATAAAAAACATGGATAGAGAAAATTTTATATAATAAATTAACTTTCCTTTATTAGGTGATTGATATGATTGGAGAAAATCCTCAAGAGGAAGAAAGTGTACCGCAGGGATATATCCCTCCGCAACAACCTTTACCACCACAGCAACCACCAAGGCAGTACTATCCCACCAGCAGGCCTATGGATCAGATAGCGAGTTCCAATATGGTTATACTACTGGCTATACTGTTTGGGTACTTCATGTTATTTATTGGTGGAGCGATAATGATATTTGGTTCAGGCGATGCTATTAAAGCGGGTATAGTCCTGGTTGAGTTGGGTTTAGCTGCAATGGATTCAATGATACTCTTTGCAATGATTATGAGAAAAGATATAGATAGATGGGTTAGAGTGGCTGTGATTGTATTCGTCATAGTAATGACGATATACTTAATGGTACTTCTAATGGGAGGTGCAACTATAGGCTTAGCCACTCAGCAGAGTGGCGGTCCCGGAGGATACTAAAAATTTAAATGATTTTTTCTATATTTTTTATATTCTCTATTGTGCGAAAAAGTCCTCCTTTACCAGTGATATATTTATCCCATAATTGCTAATTAATATATGTGCACACTTCTTCTAACGCCAAGGAGTATATCCGAGAATTTAAAAAGAGAGGTTTGAGTATCTACAGATTGGCGGGCATG
>CAZVSZ010000099.1:0-5217 GCA_964630095.1 uncultured Thermoplasmata archaeon
ATCATGGGTAAAGAGATTGTTTATATTTAAGTTTTCAAAGAATGAGGGGTGAGTTACAATCATAACAAAAAACAAAATAGGATGGATAAATCAAGGAAAAATATGAGCAGAAAACTGGATAAAGTGCCGCCGAAAACACAATTTCGAGAGAGATGAAAAGAATACCTGAGCAATGGATTCGGAGGGTGCTGAAAGGAATCGTGAGGGCGGTGGGAATACCGGTGAGATTTACTGTGGATTCTACGGGTATTAAACTTATCATCTAACAAAAATGATAAGATAAATTGGATACTCATAAGTTATTTGAGCGAATCCTCATGAGTTTTCGCTTTTCTTTTTCTCACTACAAACACGCCAGCAATTACTGCCATTAATCCAACTCCGACTGCCGTGCCTGCATATATGCCATTTAAATTACCCTGCTCTGAGACATGACCTACAGCAATGAGATAACTGTTATCAGGAATGTATATCACGCTATCTGATACACTTATCAGCGGGTATCTGTAATAGGCTTGGGGCACATCCCTTTTGAACACTGTGAACACGGTTATAAGTTCACCGTTTGTAATATTGTATACTCTTTCTACTTCCCTTGTTGTATCAAAATCATCAGAATTATCATTACCTTTCATATATTCCCGCGAATCTACATACAGCCTGTCTGGTGTGGGCACCATAGATACCGTCCCGAAAACCCATTTGGAGTCATGTATCGCCCATATAACTTTTCCTGTTGTTCCATTCAAAGCGGTGAGATTGTAGTTGTATAAGGTAACCCCCACGTTTTCAAATTTCGTTTCGTTTGCTCTTACAAGTGTGAATATCTCATCATATAAAGGTGAATAGGAAAACATAGTGCCAAAGTCTGCACCGTAATATGTAACCCTCTTCCACAGTATTTTTCCTGTGAAGGCGTTTATTGCCATAATCTCATTTGCACTATTCTTGCCGTTATCAACACCAATAAACTGCGGGATGAATATTTTTCCATGTCCTGCTATAATTACCGCCCTTACATACCCTATAGTAGATATTCTAACCTTCCACAGTACTTTAAAAGATGTTAAATTTACTCCATACACATATCCTGAGGAATATATATACGCACATCCATAGTCATAAGCCATCATTAAATAGGGAGGAGTCCAATTAAAAGTATCTATTTTATACATTGTTGTTTGCCCGTTATTTAAATTAAAAAATGCTATTGTCATATTAAATTTAGAAGGTAAGCTGCTATTAGGGTTTTGTCCAAAGCCATTTAAAGTAGCTACCACAAGCTTGTTGTTCCAGATAAATCCGTTGTTTGATAAAGTCATGTTTTCAGGATTTTCTCTCCTAAATTGCCATATTATCTTCCCCGTGGTGGCATTCACCGCCCATACTCCATGAAGAGAATTTGTTGGCCCACCACTAATCACATAAACCACACCCTTGTGGTATATCATATCAGTAGGCTGTCCTGTTTCTGCAATCCACAGCAGTTTCCCATTGCTCCTGTTATAAGCGCTCAGATTATATATTGCATCGTAAACATAATCCCCGTGCACCAGGGGAGGAATATTATACAATTCTGTGATATCAATAATCGGTCTATCAACTTTCCATAGTATGCCCAATGGCGGCTCTGGCCCGTATTCAGTTGTGGAATTTGTGTTCTGAAAATCATGATGTCCAGAGAGCCATGCACCGCTACCCGTGGGTAATAATAAAAAGATTATTAAAGAGAGTATCACACCAGACATCCATTTTCCCTTCATTTTTATCGCCTCAGCACGCATGTATACCTCCCCAGTCTTCTAACAGGTACAAGAGGGATAATAATAGGATATTTAAATTTTCTTGACCGGGGGTAAGTTGAATTCCTTGAAAAACATGAAAAAGAATGAATAAAAAAGAGGGGGGGATTAAATATAAAGGTTATAGGTTAGGACTCTGAAAATCGTTTTATTCTTTATTAGGGTTGCAACTTACCCAAGAATGAGAGCATCTTTTTATCTAAATTCATAATTTTTCCAATACACCTGCCACAAGAAGAGGAAGAAGAACTGTTGCATCTCCTTCCACGGTAACATATTTTGCATCCTCCCGCACCTTGCCCCATGAAACTGCCTCACGAACTCTTGCTCCACTAAGCGAACCGTCCCATTCTACCGCCGTGGTAATATACACAGCGTAATCTAATCCATCACGAAATTGATTCCACCAAATTGTGTGATGCTTGCTTATACCCCCACCAATCATAAGTGCTCCTGTTTTCTTTGCATCAAATACTATATCCGCTAATTCATGTTCATCCTTTAAAATATCAATTTTAAAATCTGGATGCATCTCTCTAAACGACCATAACTGAGAGCCGAAAGAGCCATCAGTTATGCCGGGCACATAAACTGGAATTTTATTTTTATGAGCCCAGTAAAGAATTGAATCCTCATTTTTCAATCTCTTACCGAATTCGTCTATTATCTCTCTCCCGCTCCACTCCTTTTTCTCCCCATATAATTCTTCAAGGATGGGCATCATGAAATTCTCTATTATCTCCCCATAACTCTCATTTGGAACAAGAACATTTCCGAGACGATTAATACCCTCACGATGTAACTTTGCATCATCCATAAGAAAAGAGCCATGATAGTAATCCTTGAAACTCCTTGCAATATCATGATCTAAGGTTCCGCATGTTGTTATGATTACATCCACAAGTTTTCTCTTAACCAATTCTTTTATAACTCCCCTTGTGCCAGTTGCTATTATGCATGCTGGAAATGATAGAAATGTGGTGTTTTCTTCCCGAAACATGCGAAGCAGAATTTTCTCTGCAATTGCCAGATGTTTCGCCACAAATCCACCTGATTTGTACAATTCTTCCACCAATTCACCAACACTCATCTTTTCTTTGATTTTTATATCTTTAACTGCCATATTCAATTTCATTTTTTCCACCCCAGAGCACGGGGAATATCATCATTCCTCTCACTATATTCCCTCACTGGCTTTAATATTTTTATCAATTCTTCACTTATCGCATTCTTCAAATCCATTGGATGAAGTTCCTTATTCAGATAAGATTTCTCCAATTCTTCATAACTTTTGTAAATCAAATCTCCCCCCCATTTCTCACTCCGCGGGATAACGAATTTATTAGAATAGTAAGAGAAGATTATATGCTTTGCAATCTGCAAAATGGGATTTCCATCAGAGATAGGTGGGCAGTATGCCTTCTTTATTTTCCTCCTTATATCCTCCTCCGAATCATCCAAGAATATCGCACTTCCCTCCTTACTCTTGCTCATCTTCATCTCAAATGGATCCATTCTTCCAGAGCCACGAAGCCCTGCAAGGATAACTGTATGAATTGCCACTGGTTTCTTATATCCCAATTTTTCCGCCATGTCTCTTGCAAGCATGTGAGCATGCCTCTGATCCATGCCTCCAAGGGCAATATCAAGTTTCATATCGTATATGTCGGCAACCTGCATGAATGGATAAATTATCTTTGAAGAATCAAGTTCTGCTTCATCCTCATGACGACCCATTATACTCATTGCCCTCTTTGCTCTCTTCAGCGATGTCCTCTTTGCAATTCTTATTACCTTCTCCCAGTATTCTTTACGGGATACCAGTTCATCAGCCCAGAGGTAATATGCCTTTATTCCAAGAGAATTAAAAACTCCCTTCATATATTCTCCACACAATCTTATTTTTTCTATATCTCCCCCGAATTTATCATTGATATATGCATGCCAGTCTGCAAGAAAAATTATCATCTCAACTCCTGAATTCATCAAATCTCTAACTTTATTTCCAATTATCAGCCCTGTGCCGAGATGAATCCTGCCAGATGGCTCAATGCCAACATACCCTCTTGGATTTGATTTTAAGGTATTTTTTAGTTCTTCAGGTGTTATCACTTCTTCCACATTTCTCATTATCTCCCAAGGAAGCATAAAGAGGCGATACCTTGTTAATATAAAAGAATTGTGAGGCAATAGAAATTTGGTAAAATTGAGGTTTTTATCTTGGAGATATTTCCAATTCTTGATTTTCCATCTCGGAATATTCAAAAATCAGATATGAAAATTATAAATCCCACAATCATATTTCCCGAAGGTGATAGAATGAGGATAAAAATCGGAAATGAGGTAAAAGATATGCGGGCAGTGTGGTTTGAAGATGGATTTGTAAAATTAATTGACCAGAGAAAAATTCCAAATTCCTTTGAAATTTATGAGGCGGAGAATTATGAAGATGTTGCCTATGCAATACGGGATATGGTTGTTCGTGGTGCACCTGCAATAGGAATTACTGCTGCCTATGGAATGGCTCAGGCATGGGTACAAAAAAGGAATATGGAGGAAGTTTATAAGACACTTAAAAATACAAGACCAACAGCACATGATTTGTTCTATGCTCTCAATTTCATGAAGAGTAAGGTTGAAGAAGGTGAAGATGCAATAAAAGCAGCGGAGAATTATGCAGATGATATAATAGGAAGATGCAGGAAAATTGGCGAATATGGAGACAAGTTAATCAAGGATAGTTATCGTATCCTTACTCATTGTAATGCTGGAGCATTGGCTGTTGGCGATTGGGGAACCGCAACAGCACCCATAAGATTTGCACATAGAAGAGGAAAAAATATATTTGTGTGGGTTGATGAAACCCGTCCAAGATTGCAGGGAGCACGATTGACCGCATGGGAGATGGTGCAGGAGGGAATAGACCATGCCATAATTGCGGATAACGCAGCAGGATTTTTTATGAGAGGAGGGGATGTTGATATGGTAATAGTGGGAGCGGATAGAATTACAAAAAATGGAGATGTGGCAAACAAAATTGGAACTTACGAAAAGGCAGTTCTTGCCTACGAGAATGATATTCCATTTTATGTAGCAGCACCAATAAGCACTTTTGATTTTTCTCTCAAATCCGGGAAGGATATACCAATTGAAGAGAGAAGTGAAAATGAGGTTCTCTACTGTGGAGAGTGCAGATTTACCCCACAAGAGAGCAGGGCAAGGAATCCCGCATTTGATGTTACTCCTGCAAAGTATATTACAGGTATAATTACCGAGATGGGAATTTTCAAACCGAATGAAATTAAAAAGTTAAAATAAAAAAATCAGAGAAATTCTTCCAACTTCAAATCTTTAATTTTCTCCTCTGGAATTTTTCCATCCTGAGTCCATCCTCTAAGAGCATAGTACCTTGGAA
>CAZVSZ010000100.1:0-5197 GCA_964630095.1 uncultured Thermoplasmata archaeon
AAACCCGGATTATATATTATGAATATCACTAACTCTTAAAAACATTTCTATACTGCAATAATTAGTTACCCTCCAGTTCTGCAATTCATATTTAAAACCTAACCGACACAGCAATTGGAAAACATTAAATTAGGGAGGGAAATCACCCCGTATGCTATATTATTCCGAGCCATATAGAAAAGAATTGGAGGCAAGAATAATAAAAAAAGAGGGAAAGAGATATCTTTTAGATAGAACCATTCTCTATGAAGGTGGAGGAGGACAGCCTGCGGATAGGGGATTCTTTATATGCGGTGCGAAAAGGGGAGAAATAAAGCATCTTGGAAATTTATGGCATGAGGTAAGCGAAGATGTGTGTGGTGAGAGAATAAAAATCTATCTTGACTGGGATTTCAGGTATCATATGATGAAAAGTCACAGTGGGGAGCATACATTTTTCAGATTTCTCCAAAACAGGGGAGCAAGATTGATAAAGATATCTCTTGGTGAGGAATCAACCATAATTTTTGAGGGAAATATAGATATTGACTCTGTAATTGAATGTGAAAAATTAACTAAAAATATGATAGAAGAAGGGAAAAAAGTAAGGGATTTCTGGATTGAAAAAAGTGAGATAAAGAATTATCCTGATTTGAGGATAAAAGTTGATAGAGTCAAGGGGGATAAGATAAGAGTTGTTGAAATTGAGAATCATGATCTCTCTGCATGCAAAGGCATTCATGTCAGGAACCTTTCAGAGATTGGAGATTTTACCATTACCAGATTTAGAAAAGGAAAGATTAAGGAGGTGAAATTCAAGATTGGTGAAGATGCAAGAAATATAATATACGAGAGTTCAATTGTTGCAAGAAAACTCTCATGGGAGAATAATGTGAATATTGATAAATTGGAAAATTTCATTGAAAATTTAAAAGGGGAGAATAAGAAGATGTATCAATCCCTGAAAAATATAAGTGAAGAATTAGAATTTCATAAAGAAGAATGCGGAGATATGAAAATTTACTGGAGAATTTTCAATTACGGGAATTCCAAAGTGCTTGTCAAAAGAGCAATGGAGATAGTAAATAAGGAGAAGGGAATAGTGATTTATGGAAACATGGGAGAGAAGAAAATAGTATCCTGTTCGTATCCATCTGAATTTTCCTGGATAAGAGATGCATTTATGAATCTTATCACTGAGATGGGAGGCAAAGGAGGAGGTAAGGGAAATTTTATCAGTGGAAGTGTTGATGATGTGGAAGAATTTATAAATAATTTGAAAAGAGTTATATGTGATAATGCAATGCACAAAAGGTGATTGTAATGAATATTGAAGATTTATTAAGAGATTTGGTGATGGTTCCTGGTGTGAGCGGTTTTGAAGAGCCAATAAGAAATTACCTTCTTGAGAAGTTGAAAGATTACAATCCAAAAGTGGATAAAGTGGGAAATATATATGTAACAGTGGGTGAAGGTGAGAAAAACATTGCAGTGGTTGCCCACATGGATGAAATTGGAATCATAACCACATATATTGAGGATGATGGTTATATTAGATTTGCACCAGTTGGAGGTGTGGATAGCAGAATGTTATATGGCAGAATTATGGAAATTTTCTCAGAAAACAGAATAGTTTATGGTATAATAGGGCTAATACCACCGCATCTAAGCACCGAGGAGGAAAGAAAGAAAACCCCGACATGGAAGGAACTTGCAATTGATATTGGGGCAAATAGCAGAGAGGATGCAATAAAAATTGGAATAATGCCAATGCTTCCGGGAAGATGGAAAAAAGATTTTGTTGTTATGGGAAATTATATAGTGACGAGAGGTTTAGATGACCGTGCAGGATGTGCAGTTTTAATTTCTCTTATAGAAAAGTTGAAGAAAAAGAAATTAAATAAAAAGGTTACATTTATATGGACGATTCAGGAGGAAACTGGATTGAGAGGTGCATTAGCAATATCCTCAGTTCTCAGATTTGATGAAGTGTATGTGATAGATACTATGACAAGCGGTATGATGCCCGGTGTTCAATTTCATTTAAGTCCTGCGAAAATAGGAGAAGGTCCTGTAATTCGTCTTGTGGATAGAAAAGGAATTGCATCCCAAGAACTGAGGAGGAAGGTGTTAGAAATAGCGAAGAATAATGGAATACCCATTCAGGAAGCGATAACTGGGGGAACTACAGACGCATCAGTGATTTTTGAAAGAGGAATGAATTCACTTCCAATATGCATTCCTGTCAAATACACTCACAGCCCGGTTGAGATGATGCATCTTGCAGATTTAAAAAATACAATAGAGTTGTTAGAAAAAATAGCAATGGATTAGATTTCCTCCTTTATCACTTTTGCGAGCCTCTTCATTCCCTCTTTAATTTGTTCGTTAGTTGAATATGTAAAATTTAATCTCATTGTGTTCTTATGGCTCCTGTCCGGATAAAATGCACAGCCAATCACATATGCCACTTTGTTCTCTATAGCCCTCTTGAACATTTTCTCGGTATCCACATGTTCTGGAAGAGTTACCCAGAGGAACATTCCCCCATCTGGCTTTGTCCATTTAACTCCACTGGGGAAATAATCCTCCATCAGGTCAAGCATTAGATCTCTTTTCTCCTTGTAAAGTTTTATTATATTGGGTATTTGCTCATCAAGATATCCGTGTTTTATGTAATCCCTCGCTATGTATTGTGCAAGAGTATTTGTGCACAAATCCATACCCTGTTTTGCAAGAACTGCTTTCTGAACTATATCCTCATGGGCAATAAAATGAGCAAGTCTCATACCGGGAGCAAGAATCTTTGAAAATGTGCCAAGGTATATTACACGGTCATCTTTATCAAGAGATTTTAACATGGGTAATCTATCTCCAGAATATCTTAGCTCACCATAAGGGTCATCTTCCACAACCAAAATGTTGTATTCCTCAGCCAGTTCAAGAAGATGCTTTCTTCTATCAAGATTCATCGTAACTCCTGCTGGATTTTGAAATGTTGGAATCGTGTAAATCAATTTTATTTTCTTTTCCTCATTTTTTAACCTTTTTAGTTCATCTTCAAGAATCTCCGTTTTCATACCTTCATCATCCATCTCTATCCCCACATAGGATGGTCTGTAAGATTGAAATGCTGTTAGAATTCCAATATATGTTGGTGCTTCAACTATAACAGTATCATGAGGGTCAACAAGAATCTTTGCAAGTAAGTATAAACCCTGCTGGGAACCCGCCGTTATTAGGATATTATCCCTTTTTACATTTTTCACATTATAATTATTTTTCATCCTCTCTGCAAGGGCATCCCTAAAACTATTAACACCCTCAGTTGAGCCATACTGAAGAACCTTTGCACCTTCATTCTCAAGAAGTTTATCAGTTATCATTCTTACCTTATCCACAGGGAAAGATTTAGGATTGGGTAATCCGCCTGCAAAGGATATTATTTCTGGTTGCTGCGTCAATTTTAGTAGTTCTCTTATCTCAGAGGCTTTCAGCCTTTTTGCTATCTCAGAAAATTCTTCATCAAACAATCATATCACCGTAGGGAAATTGCAATTCGTAATATTAACTTTTTCTCCTTATTCTCTGTCCTCACTACCTCTTTCTTCCAGTCTCTTCATTCTCTCCCTTTCTCTCTCTAATTTTTTTTCTCTCCTTATTTTTTCCTCCTTAATTTTTTCAATTTCTTCTTCTGGTAATTCTATCTCTCTTTTCTCGGCTACCTTTATAAAATTGGCAGGGACCTCATTTGTTATAAATACCTTCTTTGAAGCGGCATATATATCATATCCTTTCTCAATTGCCCCCTTTGCATCAATCTCAAGGATAACCGGGTCATCAACCCTGTGGCGACCTGCAATATAGGCATCCTCATAACTCTTACTTAGATGAACCCATTTTCTATCCCCTGGTTTTAATCCAATTTCTTTTATGAATTCAAGTTCCTCATCAGTTGTGGGATAATAAAGTACTTCAGGGATATCTTCCTTCGGCAAATCGCTCAAATCCACTTTTATTGAATGTCCGTAAGTGGCACGAACCTTTTTCTCATCCACATCAATCTGATATCTTCCCTTATCATCGGTGAGAACCAATGCTTCTATATGCTTTACCTTTAACCAGCCAAACCTTGGATGTCTTCTCTTAATTCCCCTAACAATATCATATATCTTAGCCCACCCATGCTCATCCAATCTTACCCCAAACTTCTCGGGAAAGTGGCGAAGAATTCCAGCAAGCATTCTACTTATTGCTGTCATTTCCCAATCATTCAGGAGAAATTTTCCCTCATCTCCGCATATAGGACATTTGTCTCCACGAAACGGTCCATGCTTTTCGCACTCTCTTAATTGAACCATCAAATCACCCTCTCTTAAATACCATTTGAGATATAAAGATTACCCACAAATGTGAACTACCCCTCGCTAACGCAAGGGGCTTCCTGCTTCATTGAGAAGATTTGCCCCGTAACAATCTCCATTGTGGAGATTGCACGGAGTAGAGGTCTTCTCTCCACAGGCACTTCGGGGCGTCCCAACCCTGCTTTCAATATGTTCAGAGAAGCATTATAGTCCCTGTCTGCTGTCCAGCCACAAACAGGACAGCTAAATATCCTATCACTCAATTTCATATCCACTATCGCTCCACACATTGCACATTTCTTGCTTGTGTTTTTGGGAGAGACCTTTATAACTACCCTACCAGTGCCTTCCACCTTGTAGGACAGCATTCTTATGAAATCTCCCCAAGATGCGTCAAGTATGTGCCTATGCAATTCCCTTGCCTTTCCAATTCTTACCAATCCTCTTATGTTCAAATTTTCCACGAATATCTTATCATAATTGTCTGCGTAGAATCTGGATAATTTATGAAGAAAATCCCTACGCTGGTTATTTAACTTCTCGTATAACTTTGCCAATCTTCTTTTTGTCTTCTCATAATTCCTTGACCCCTTCTTTTTCCGTGATAACTCCTTTTGGACCTTTCTTATCCTCCCTATCGTCTTATCTATGAACTTTGGATATTCTATCGCTCTGCCTTCACTATCCACAGCGAATTTCTCTATGCCTACATCCAATGCTATTACCTTGCCTGTATGTGGCTTTATTTCTTCTTCATTCTCAACTTGCACTATTACATACCACTTACCAGATGGATACTTCTTTATCCATATCCCTTTCACTTTTCCATCTATCTCCCTGTGTATCTTTGCTTT
>CAZVSZ010000101.1:0-5114 GCA_964630095.1 uncultured Thermoplasmata archaeon
ACCCGAAAAATAAGAAAAAGTTTTCCCTCCCCCTTAAACCCGCAATTTACATAGAGTAAAAAGAAAAAAAATCATGTCCAGAGGTATTCCTCCGGGATTGTCATTGCATAACTTTCTCCAAACAGGAACACATCGTTAAGGAACACGCCATGCGGGTTACTTGCATGATTCGAATCCCATGTCTGAGACGAGGAAGCATTTGTTATGATCCTGAATCTAAGCAATATGGTGTTTCCAGCCCAGCCACTTAAATCGCAGTTAATTCTCAAGAGTGTAGTGGATTTTACCCACCCATAATGCCCTGTAGATCTATCAATTCCACCACTATCCGCATCTATATCTTAGCAGGAGTTATATTAAAGGTGGTATTATACTATATCTGGACTTTCTCATAGAAATATCATAACCGGACTGGATTCCACAATAGCGGTTTATTTTCGCAATGACTATAATATCATCACCATGCCCATTATTCCTCCTCCAACTATTTAAACCTTTCGTGGTACTTACCATTCATCAGGGGAAATATTTATTTAATATTTGCAATACATCACTGTGATTGGTTCAGCACCAGCCAAGGTAATACTGTTCGGTGAACATGCGGTAGTGTACGGAGAGCCTGCTATAGCAGTTGCAATAAATCTGAGAACGGAAGTAAATATTGAAAGTGGAGATAGGTTCACAATAAATGGATATCCCCTTAGAGATAAATTCCACTCTTATATTAAAAATGCCATAGAACTCTGCTGGGATGATGGACCTCTGAATATAACAACAAGAAGTGATATCCCTTCTGCCTCTGGTATGGGCTCTTCTGCCTCGGTTACAGTTGCCATGGTATCCACATTGTTTGCAATGAGAGGGAATATAAATGAGGAAAAGGTGGCGAAGATGGGTTTTGAAGTAGAATATATCACACAGGGAAGGGCAAGTCCAATAGATACAAGCACAGTAACTCATGGAAAGGGAATACTGGTGGATAGGGGAATGAGGGATAACTTTTTATGGAGTATAGAAAAGGATGGTTTGGTATGGCACATCCACCATATTGAAGTACCAAAACTGAAATTAGTTGTTGGATTCTCAGGAATAAAGGGAAATACAAAGGAGATGGTAGAGAAGGTGAGAAGATTCTATACTTGGAACTCCTTTGCAAGAGATGTTATAAGAGATATTGGAAAAACTGTAATAGATGCAATCTCTCCTCTTGAAAACGAAGATTATGAAAGGATTGGAGAATTGATGAACAGGAATAATAAACTTCTAACAATATTAGGTGTGAATCATCCATTATTAAGAAAGATGATTAAAGAGACAAAAAAATATGCCTATGGGGCGAAGATTACCGGTGCTGGAGGTGGTGGAAGTATTGTTGTGCTAACAGATGAGCAGGATGAAGTTGCAAAAGAGATTGAGAAAGTGGGAGGAAGAGCATATAAAGTTGAGATTAGCGATTACGGCTATAAGATTGAAAATCAAATTTGAAAATCAATCCTTTACCTCCTCAACATTCACCAAGTATTCCTCATCCTCCACCCATATTTTATATTTCTTTCCATTAGTTGGGATATTACTATTCTCTTTTATCAATCCCCTTCTCCTCATAAAGAACTTCTTTGCAACATCTGGAAATAGAGAATAAGAGATTATATCCTCCTCACTCTCTGCAAGTTCCTTTATCTCTTCTTTTTTCTTCTCGTATTCATTCCCTAAGAGATCTGCAGGCCTTACAGTAACAATTTTCTCATTTCCAAGAACTCTTTTTAATATTTCATCTTTAATTTTTCCTGGCGGCTTTCCATAAAGTCCTTTAAGATATTTTTTCATCTCGTTTGATACCATTTTCCATCTTTCCCCTGAGATAATATTCATAACCGCCTGAGTTCCCACAATCTGACTCAGAGGCGTAACTAATGGAGGATAACCAACCTCCGCACGAACTATGGGCACTTCCCTGAGGACTTCATCTATTCTATCCTCTGCATTTATCTCCCTCAATTGATTATAGAGATTTGAAAGCATTCCCCCTGGAATTTGATATAAAAGAACCTGAGTATTCGCAATTCTCATCTCCATTCTTGTGTATTTTCTGTATTTTTTCTCAATTTCCTTAAAATATTCACTTATCTCTTCAAGTCTCTTTAAATCTAAATGGGTGTCATATTCAGTATCTTTGAATACTGCAACCATTGTTTCTGTGGCTGGCTGTGATGTGCCGAATGCAAATGGTGATATTGCTGTGTCAATTATATCAGCACCACCTTCAATAGCCCTGAGGTATGTGGCTGGAGACCACCCAATCGTGCTGTGAGTGTGAACATCAATAGGTATACTTATATCCTCTTTCATTCTCTTAACAAGTTTATATGCAATATATGGCGACAATATCCCAGCCATGTCCTTTATGCATATTGAATCAGAGCCCATTTCTTCAAGTTTTTTTGCCATTTTAACATAATTTCCAATTGTGTGAACTGGACTGATCGTATAAACAATTGCCCCCTGAACTTCCTTCCCCGCTTTCTTCACAGATTTAATTGCCGTTTCCATATTTCTTATATCATTGAGAGCATCAAAAATACGAAATATATCTATTCCCGCTTCAGATGCTTTTAAAACAAATTTTTCCACAATATCATCAGGATAATGTCTGTAACCAACTAAATTCTGACCACGAAGAAGCATCTGGAGTGGTGTATTTCTTATATGCTTCTTTAATATCCTTGGTCTATCCCATGGATTCTCGTTCAGAAATCTCATGGCGGAATCAAATGTTGCACCTCCCCATACTTCCATGGAATAAAATCCCACCTCGTCCATCATTTCAGCAATTGGTATCATATCCTCCGTTTTCATCCGAGTTGCAAATAAACTCTGATGTCCATCACGAAATGTTGTATCTGTAATTTCTACCATGCTTTACCTAAAATAATACGGCATAAAAATAATTTTGGTTCGGCAATTGACTATTTGGTGATTCTATACCATTTCAGAACCTTGCGGAATTGAATTATTATTGTTTTTATTGTTATCTCTCCAACCAATTTTCCCTCTTTATCCACAATAGGTAATCTTCTAATTCTAAATGATTTCATCTTATCCAGTGCAGTTTCTATTGTATCCTGAGGATATACAGTCACAACTTTTTTACACATAACATCCTTTGCGGTTAGTATATTTCCAAATAAAAGAGAGCGAATATCAATACTTCCTATTGCATACGGTCTGATTCTCTTCGGTGCAAGAACTTCAAGCAAATCCTTCTCTGTTATCACACCGACCAATTTCAAACTTCCTTTCTTCTCCACAACCCATACATGCCTCCTTGCACTGAGAATTGAAAATATATCCTCTATATTCGTCTCAGGATACACTATTGGCATATTCCAGATTTCCTTCCTCATTATTGTTTCAACAGGAACCCTGTAAAAATTTTTGAGAACATACTGAATATCATCATGCTTTTTCTGCATGAACGATTATCATCAATCAGATATATAAATTTATCTTTGGAAAACTTTTTATCCCTTATTCCCATAAGATTCTGGTGATAAATTGGCAAAGAAAGGAGCCTCCTATGAGAGAGAACTAAAAGGAATTCTGAGCGGCGATGAAAAAGTCATCAATAGATTTTCAAAATCACTAAGTGAGGAGGAGTTTGGAAATTATAGTAGTATGATAAAAAAACCATTTCTTGTGATAAGGGCAGCAGGCTCATTTGGTGTAGATTTGATTGCAATTCGTGGAGATTTTTCATTTCCCATAGAGGTGAAATCTTCATCGCAGAGAAAACTTAGATTCACACAGAACAGTGCAAGGGCTCAGGAGCAGGCAGAAAATCTAATAAGGGAATGTGAGAGGAGCGGTGTGATAATAATATATGCTTTCAGATTGAAATCCTATCGTGGAGATCCATGGAGAATATTTACAATCCCTGTAAAAAAACCGTTATATGGGTGGGCAAAATACATCTATGATTTTCTTCCGAAAATTCCCAAAACAAGGGAAGGAAATTTCATTCTTGTATGGGATGATGGCATGCCACTGAGCAAATTTCTATCCTACATAAATTGATTACTCTTATAGCATGAAAAATGCTATGAATAGAGAATAAATCACAAGAAAGAATATTCCCTCAAATTTTCCAATCTTGTTTTTGAAACAGAATACAAATAAGGAATATGTAACAATTCCCAAAAAGAGCAAAGTTAGAAGGAGATTGTTAGTAGATATATTCACGGGATTTATTATGGATGCAGTCCCCAGAACAACTAAAATGTTAAATAGGTTGCTTCCAATGATGTTGCCGACTGCAATTCCATGCTTTCTTTTCAGTGTGGCTGTTACCGTAGTGGCAAGCTCGGGCAGAGATGTGCCAAGTGCTACTGCCGTTATTGCTATAAAAATTTCAGGAACTTTCAAAACAATGGCAATATTAACTGCGGAATTCACAAGCAAATCAGCCCCCCACACAATCCCAAACCCGCCCCATATAACTAAAATGATTGATGCTCCCAGCGATTTTTCAATTTTTACCTCTTCCTCTTCCATCTTCCTTCCCCTTATTTCATTAATGTATATCCCATAGATTAGAAGAAATAAAACTCCCATCCACCAGAGAAACGAGTGAAATAAAAGAGCAAAGAATATCAGTATGGCAGTGACAACTCCAAGCGTTATGGCATCTCTTTTTATATAGGAGGACAATTTCAGGGGCATTATTATTGCTGCTATTCCCAAAACCAGTCCAATATTCGCTATATTGCTTCCAGCAACATTTCCCCATGCAGTTGCGGGATGATGCGTGAGGGATGCAATATCAGAAACTGCCAATTCTGGAAGTGAAGTTGCAAGTGCCACAAGGGTTAGCCCTATTGTATGCTCACTGACATGAATGTGGGAAGCAACACTTGCTGCTCCATCTATAAAATAATCACTCCCCTTTACAAGGAGATAGATTCCAATTAAAAAATTGGTGATGAGAATCAAAAGATTTTTTTCATTCTGAATCATAAGGTAGTAAAGAGGTAGTGAAATGATCAGGATGAAAATGTAAATCCAGATATGCCATTTCATAATCCCTAATCCCAATGGTATATATTAAATTTCCATGA
>CAZVSZ010000102.1:0-5106 GCA_964630095.1 uncultured Thermoplasmata archaeon
GTGGCTCTTCCCGTGTACTCACCCATACTTAATTAATGCAATTTAAAGATAAAAATCTTTCCGAAGAAAATGCTCTGCCGCATAAATGGGAGGGGAGTTATGGAAAAACACTGTGTTATTCTAAATATTCCATCAAATTAGCCAATTAAAAATGTGCTCTATTACCAATTAATTTCATGTTATGTAATACACAGTATCTCTATGAGATTCTCTCTTAAATTATGCAACAGAGCACAAACAGAAAAAACTTATAAATATCCTGAGTCCCATGCAACGTTAATGATAGATATAAAATCAATGAAAGTTGCTGGTGGAGTTTTTCATGCCCGTGTTGCTGAGATAAAAAGAAGATATGGAGAAGAGGGGCTAAGGAAGATCTACGATTACATGAAGCAACGAGGATACAAAGGAACTGGAGATTTTGAGAAACTCAAAATTAAAGAGCCCGTGCCATTGGAGCATCTTCTTCTTTTTCTACATGGGATAGAGGATGTATATGGAATCAAAGAACTCAGGGAAAACAGCAGATCGGCAGTGAAGAGGAGAGGGATCGTTGGAATATTTGTAAAATGGGCAGGTACTCCAGAGTTACTGATCAGGAAAGCATCAGAGATGTGGCCAGAGTTTTACAGTTTTGGAAGACTTGAGGGCGAAGTTATTGAAGAAGGGCATGGAGTTTTGAGGGGATACAATCTCTCTCCGGAGCCTTTTTTCTGTGAACAAGTTCTTACTGAGTATTTTTACGGTATTATGGAGAATCTTAAATTGAGAGACCTCCATATTACTCATACCAAATGCGTTCACAGAGGAGACAATTTTTGTGAATGGGAGCTGAGATGGAAAAAATAAAGATAGTTTTCATCTATTTCCACCTACCTATGAGGCATGAAAACACCATCAAGAAGATATAAAAATAATCTCAATTTCAGAAATAGAGGTGCCTTCATTTGCCAGAATTGCCTGTAGTTAGTGGTGATAAACTTATAAAATATTGCCCGCCGTCGGGGTTCCCATTCATCAATCATGGGAGACCAGCCAGACGGGCAGATAGCAATATAAATAACAGATATAAATAATTGCCCAATCCTGTCCATTTTTTCTCGCAATTCTTTATATAGGGAAAATCTTTATTTTCTAAAAACTCATGCAAGTTCAATGGATGAAAACAGATGCATAATTTGTGGAAAAATTCTACACGATCCACTGGCTATTTATTGCCCCGAATGCGAATATGAATTGAAAAGAGTTCGTCTCGCAGATGAGGAAACATTTGAAGATTACTATGAGAGGGTTCATGAGGAATTTCCCATAAACACCCATATTGAAAATGTTAGGAAATTAGATGAATGGATATGACTGAAAAAAGAGAACTTAAAAGAGAACTCGGATTGAAAGAAGTTGTAGCAACTGTGATGACTGCTGTTATAGGTGGTGGTTTATTTCTCACAACCGTCCAGATTCAAAATAAAATTCTCGTTGGTTCAAATGTGATTTTTTCTTATATTATTGCAGCAATACCTGCACTTCTTGTTGCATTATGCTACGCAGTCCTCTCTTCATCCATTCCCGGTTCTGGGGGGGATTATCTATACATATCAAGAATTCTTGACCCATTTTTGGGATTCATAACCACATGGGTAAGATGGTTTGGAATGGTGGCGGGAATAGCGGCAATATCAATAGGTGATTTATCCCTGATACAGAATATGTTTAACGCAGTTAACTGGAGCTCTGCATCTAATTTCATAGAGGAGTATCAAATTCCAATTGCAATCTCCATAATTCTAATCTTTCTTTTAGTGAATTATCTTGGAGTGAAGATATATGGATGGGTTCAGGATATCATGTTCTACATCCTCCTATCAGGCATAATTATCTACATCGTTCTTGGATTACCTCATGTGAATTATTCCATTCTTGTTAATTCGGCAAGGGGTAATTTTGGAGATATAATGAGTGCAACCTCCATTATTTTCTTCAGTTATATTGGATTTGCAGCAATAGCGGATGCAGGAGGAGAGGTAAAGAATCCAAAAAAGAATTTACCGAGAGGAATTGTAATTTCTGTCATTGCAATTTCCCTAATCTATATCTTGGTTTCCCTCGTGACCTATGGTTCTGAGAATCTAAACACGGTGGTTAACGCGGGAAATGTTCCCGCAGTTGCTCTTCTCTTTCTCCCATCTTTCATCGCTCTGTACATTTCATTCACCGCATTCATCGCATTGATTTCTGATATAAATCCATCAATACTTGCAACCTCAAGATTGACTTTTGCCTGGGCCAAGGACCATGTTGTTCCCCATGAATTCTCATCGCTCAGTAAGTTTCATACTCCAAAATGGACATTATTACTAAATGCGGGTATTGCAATTCTCATAGTTGTATTATTTAGCAATTTTATTGAGGCAATAGATATTACCACCATAGCAATTCTTCTTACATATTCAATGGTATCGGTATCAGTATTTGTGATGCCACATAAAAGACCTGATTTGTGGGAGAAAACAGAAGTTAAGTATCGTGGCACATGGCTAATAAGTTTAGGTGGATTTGTAAGCACCCTTCTTCTCTTAGGATATATAATACAGAATTCGCTAATTCAATTTATAGTCGTTGTAATATGGATTGCCGTGGGTTCTGTGATATACAATCTAACCCTTGAAAGCCATCACATGCACTGGAGAATCTCAAGAGAGTCAACCAAAGGCTTTAAAGAATTAGAGGAAGAAGTTATTGAAAAAATAAAAAAGAAATAAAGTTTTATTCTTTCTCCTCTTCAAAAAGTTCCTTCTCTTCTTCCTTGCTCAAGTCCACCTTTTTCTCTCTTTTTTCCTCCTCTCTTCTCTCTGCCATCTTTTTCTCAATTTCCTCGTAGGATGGAATTGGACCAAGAACTTCCTTTGCATTTCCAATTATTCTCTCAATATCAGTGTATCTCATTGGAGAGATTGCCTCTTCCTTCTCCTCTCCTGCAAGATACTTTGCTGTGGACTGTATCAATTTTGTTATCTCAAACGGGAATATTATCTTTGTTGCCTTACCATCTGCTACCTTTGTTAATGTATCAAGCGAGAGAACGCTAAGAGCACGGGAACTCAGTGTTGCTGAGCCAAGAGAAATTATGCGGTATCTCTGTGCCTCTCCCTGAGCCTTGAGAATTGTTGCAAGTCTTATTCCCTCTGCCTCTAAAATATTTGCCTGCCTCTTTCCCTCTGCTTCTAAAATTCTTGCTCTCTTCTTACCTTCCGCTTCAAGTATATTTGAACGCTTTATTCCATCCGCTTTTAGAATTGCTGCTCTCCTTTCTCTCTCTGCAGATGTCTGCTCTTCCATTGCCTGCTTAACCTTCGGTGATGGCTCAACTTCTTTTATCTCCACTGCTTCAACTTTCACTCCCCATTTATCCGTTGCTTCATCCAAAATGTCCCGAAGATGGGTATTTATTCTCTCTCGGTTGTAGAGAATTTCATCAAGATTCATGTTTCCAATAACAGAACGCAATGTTGTCCTTGCCAGATTTATCGTGGCTAATTTGTAATCCTGAACTTCAAAAAAAGATTTCTTTGCATCCACAACACGGATATATATGACTGCATCCACTCCTGTTGGAGAATTGTCCTTGGTAATCACTTCCTGCTTTGGAACATCCCAGGTCTGTGTTCTCATGTCAAGACGATAAATCTGTGCAAAGGGCCAGACAATATGCAATCCAGGATTTAAAACTCCCCTGAATTTTCCAAGAAATACATATATTCCCCGTTCCCATGGTTTCACTATTCGAACTGTCAAACTCAGCAGTATAACCAGGAGTAGCACTATGAAAAACACTATCACTCCTATAACTACCGGATCCATTTTATTTCACCTCCCTTACAAAAAGATGCACTCCTTCACCTCTCAAAACAACCACCTTCTTTCCAACTTCGATCTCATTATCGGATGTGGCACTCCATATCTCGCTATCTATCCTTACTTTTCCCTTCAGGGTATTTGGCTCTATTTTTGCCGTCACAATTCCCCTCCTGCCAACTAATTTATCAATAGTTGTCGTTGTTGGTGGCTCGGGCTTCCCTATTTTTCTGTAAAAAAGAAGAGTGAATATGGATGCAACTACGGCTGAAATCAAAATAAGTATTGATGCTAGGATTATATCAATATTTCCCATTATCATCACTGCGATTCCAAGAACAAGAAGTATTGTGCCCGGGATTGCTATGAAAAACCCTGGCATATGAACTTCCCATATCAATAGTATCAAGCCGATTATTACAAGGGTAATTCCAAGAAGGAAGAAGTCCATGCTTGAAGATGTGCTTGGATTATTTAAATCTTTTCATCAAATTCCACACCCGATATGCCCATTTATGCACATCTATTTATACACCATATCCAATAAAATTTAAATATTAATATTGCATATCTTTTACAAGGTGAAAAGAATATATGGATATAATGGAAAGATATTGAGAGTGAATTTAACCACAGGCAGAATATCAGAGGAAAAATTGGATGAAGAACTTGTAAAAAAATACCTCGGAACAAGGGGATTTGGCATACATACACTTTTGAAAGAGATTGATCCGAATGTTGACCCATTGAGCCCTGAGAACAAGATTCTATTTACAACAGGTCCATTGACGGGGACATCGGCACCATCTGGTGGAAGATATAGGGTAATAACAAAGAGCCCTCTCACAGGGTACATTGCAATGGCAAACTCCGGTGGATATTTCGGTGCAGAATTGAAATTTACGGGATGGGATATGCTGATTGTGGAAGGAAAAGCAGAAAAGCCAGTTTATATAGCGATAAAAGATGAGAATGTTGAAATAAAGGATGCATCACATGTCTGGGGTAAGAGAGTTGGTGAGACAGAAAAAATATTGATAGAAGAGTTCGGAGACAAGCATGCTCAGGTAGCATCAATAGGTCCGGCGGGAGAGAATTTAGTTAAATTCTCGGCAATAATGAATAATGGGCATCGTGCCGCTGGAAGAGGCGGAGTAGGAGCGGTTATGGGAAGCAAAAATCTCAAGGCAATAATTGTAAGAGGGCATCACAGAGTTGAACTTCCGGACAAGCATAAATTCATGAGCGTTGTGA